>NZ_DASSVG010000615.1:0-14581 GCF_035706265.1 Ramlibacter sp.
CCTTGCGCGGCCAGCGGGCGGCGGCGGCTTCGGCGACGGCACGCAAGGCCTCTTCGCCGCCCTCTTCCCGCGGCCGCAGGAACAGGATGCAGCCCGCCACGACCGGGGTCGGCTGCGCCGTGGCGCCGCCATCGCCGCCCGCATGCGGCCCTTCCTGCGCGGCCTGGGCCGGCGGCAGCGGGACGCGGGCGGCTGTGGCGGCCTGCACGCTACTTTCGAAGCCCCTGCAGCTTGGCGAACGCGCCCTGCATGGCCGACCCGATCGCCGGGTTGTTCGGGGCGCGCTGGCCGCGCGCGGCGCCCTCGAAGCGGTTGTCGCGCGGGCGGTCGCGGCCGCCCACCGGCGCGCCCAGCTTCATCGTGAGGCTGATGCGCTTGCGCACGGGGTCCACTTCCAGCACCTTGACCTTGACGATGTCGCCGGTCTTGACCACCTCGCGCGCGTCCTGCACGAACTTGTGCGACAGCTGGCTGACGTGCACCAGGCCGTCCTGGTGTACGCCCAGGTCGACGAAGGCGCCGAAGGCCGCCACGTTGCTCACGGTGCCTTCCAGCTCCATGCCGGGCTTCAGGTCGGCGATGTCGTCCACGCCCTCGTTGAAGCGCGCCACCTTGAAGTCCGGCCGCGGGTCGCGCCCGGGCTTCTCCAGCTCGCCCAGGATGTCCTTGACGGTGATGACGCCGAACTTCTCGTTGGCCAACAGCTCCGGCTTGAGCGTCTTGAGCATCTCGGCGCGGCCCATGAGCTCCTGCACCGGCTTCTTCACCGTGTCGAGGATCTTCTCGACCACAGGATACGTCTCGGGGTGCACGCCAGTCATGTCCAGCGGGTTGTCGCCGCCGCGGATGCGCAGGAAGCCCGCGCTCTGCTCGAAGGTCTTGGGGCCCAGCCCGCTCACCTGCAGCAGCTGCTGGCGGTTGCGGAAGGCGCCGTTCGCCTCGCGCCACTGCACCACGGCCCGCGCGACCGAGGGCGACAGGCCCGACACGCGGGACAGCAGCGGCGCGCTCGCCGTGTTGAGGTCCACGCCCACCTTGTTCACGCAGTCTTCCACCACCGCGTCGAGCATGCGGGCCAGCTCGCTCTGGTTCACGTCGTGCTGGTACTGGCCGACGCCGATCGCCTTGGGTTCGATCTTCACCAGCTCCGCCAGCGGGTCCTGCAGGCGGCGCGCGATGCTGGCGGCGCCGCGCAGGCTCACGTCCACGTCGGGCAGCTCGCGCGACGCGTACTCGCTGGCCGAATAGACCGAGGCGCCGGCCTCGCTCACCACCATGCGCTGGATGTCGGTGCCGAGGCGCTTGACCAGGTCGGCGGCGAGCTTGTCGGTCTCGCGGCTGGCAGTGCCGTTGCCGATCGCGATCAGGTCCACGCCGTGCTTGCGGCAAAGCTGCGCCAGCGTGTGCAATGCGCCTTCCCAGTCGCGGCGCGGCTCGTGCGGGTACACGGTGGCCGTGTCCACCAGCTTGCCGGTGGCATCGACCACCGCCACCTTCACGCCGGTGCGGATGCCGGGGTCCAGGCCCATCACCACGCGCGCGCCGGCCGGGGCGGCCAGCAGCAGGTCGCGCAGGTTCTCGGCGAACACCTTGATCGCCACCTTCTCCGCCTCTTCGCGCAGCCGCGCGAACAGGTCCCGCTCGGTGGAGAGCGACAGCTTCACGCGCCACGTCCAGGCCACGCACTTGCGCAGCAGGTCGTCGGCGGGGCGCTTCGCATGGCTCCATGCGAGGTGCAGCGCGATCTTGCCTTCCGCGATCGAGGGCTGGCCCGGCTCCGGCTCCACCGGCAGGGCCAGCTTGACGTCCAGGATCTCCTGCGCGCGGCCGCGGAAGACGGCCAGCGCGCGGTGCGAAGGCACCTTGCCGATCGGCTCGTCGTAGTCGAAGTAGTCGCGGAACTTGGCGACGTCGGGATGGTTCTCGTCCTTGCCGGAGGCCAGCTTCGATTTCAGCAGGCCCTCGGTCCACAGCCACTGGCGCAGTGTCTGCACCAGCGCCGCGTCCTCGGCCCAGCGCTCGGACAGGATGTCGCGCACGCCATCGAGCACGGCGGGCACGGTCGTGAAATCCTCCCCGCCTTCGCCCTTTTCCTTTTTCACGAAGGCCACGGCTTCCGTGGCGGGGTCGCGGGTCGGGTCGGCCCACAGCAGGTCGGCCAGCGGCTCCAGGCCGGCTTCGCGCGCGATCTGGCCCTTGGTGCGCCGCTTGGGCTTGTAGGGGAGGTAGAGGTCCTCGAGCTCCTGCTTGGTCGGCGCGGCCTCGATGGCGGCGCGCAGTTCGGGCGTGAGCTTGCCCTGCTCCTCGATGCTCTTGAGGACGGCCTCGCGCCGCTCCTCCAGCTCGCGCAGGTAGGACAGGCGCGCCTCCAGCTCGCGCAGGTGGGTGTCGTCCAGGCCGCCCGTGGCTTCCTTGCGGTAGCGGGCGATGAAGGGGACGCTGGCCCCGCCATCCAGCAGGTCCACGGCCGCGCGGACCTGGCTTTCCTGGACGCGGAGTTCGGCAGCGATTTGTCGAATGATTTTTTGCATCGTGTTACTGCTGCGGAGCACCGGAGAGCGCGCGAGTTTGCCACACCCCTCGCACAGTCAAATAGGGCTCTGGCTGACACCTGTGGCGGAGGCACTGCAGAGAATCTTGACAAGAACCCCCAAGGAGATCCCATGCGCTCACGACTCGTCCTCCTCGTCGTGGCGATCCTGCTGGTGGCAGGCTTCGCCGCACTCAACTGGTCGGAGGTGATGCGGCCTTCGACGCTTTTCTTCGGCCCGGTCGCGGCCGACGCGCCGCTGGGTGCCATCCTGCTGGGGCTGCTGGCCCTGGCCGTGATCGCGTTCGTGGTCTCGGCCGGTGCGATCCGCACCAACGCCCTGCTCGAATCGCGCCACCACTACAAGGAACTGGAAGCGCAACGGGCATTGGCCGACAAGGCCGAGGCTTCGCGCTTCACGGAGCTGCGCGGCTACCTGGACGAGAACCTGCGCCCGCTGCGCGACCGCGACGCGATGCTCTCCACCGAGCTCCAGCGCGAGATGCGCGCGCAGAACGAAGCAACGCACCGCATGCTGGCCGCGCGCCTGAACGAGCTGGAGCAGCGCATGGACATGCGCTTCGAGCGCATGGGCTGGGGCCGCGGCCCCGCCATGGCCCCGCCGGTGACGCGCAGCGAAGCCGCCCACGCGGTGCGCGAACGCGAGCGCGAGCATGACCACGAGCATGCGGCGGCGGAAGAAGCGCGCCAGATGCAGATGCGCGAGGAAGAGCGCATGCGCGAGGAGCGCCTGCGGGAAGAGCGGATCCGCGACGAGCGCATCCGCGACGAACGCGAACGGGCCACCGCGTCCGACCGGCCCGGCAACGAGCCGAGCGGCTGGCGGCGCTGGTTCTGAGCCCAACTCAGTCGAACAGGCCCGGCTGCTCGCCCAGCTGGGCCCGTTCGATCTCCAGCATCCGCAGTTTCGTGTCCGCGCCGCCCTCGGCCGAGAAGCCGCCGGACCTGCCTCCGGCGGCCAGTACGCGATGGCAGGGGATGACCGGCGCGAACGGGTTCTTGCCCAAGGCCTGTCCCACCGCCCGGGCCGCCCCCGGCTCGCCCACCCGGCGTGCCACTTCGCCGTAGGTCAGCACCGCGCCCGGCGGGATCGCGCGCGTCACCTCGTACACGCGCTGATGGAATTCGGGCACCCCTTCCATGTCCAGCGGCAGGTCGGCCAGGTCGTCGCGGGCGCCGGTGAGCAACGCTTGCACGCGCGCGATGGCGGACTGCACGAAGGCAGGCGGATCGGCTTCGGGCACGTCCTCGCCCACGTAGCGCCGCAGCCGCCGCAGCGTGCCGGGGCGCGTGGCTTCCGGCAGCTGCACCGCGGCCAGCGAGCGCCCGGTCCACGCGATCCCGCACGGGCCGATCGCGGTGTCGAACAGGCAGCAACCCTGCGCGCGCGCCATGGCACTCACGTGGGAGACACCGCCCGCAGCACATAGCCCAGGCGCGGGAAGTGCACGTGCACCAGGCCCGCGCGCGCGTCCTCGCGGCGCAGGCTGTAGTGCGTGCGGGTGGCGGCGATGAGCTCGCCCTCGGTGGGCTCGCTGCCGAAGGACTCGGGCGCGATCGTCACCCGGCTGCCCAGGGGAATGCCGTGGTCGTCCTGGAACGCGCTGTCGATCAGCAGGTTGGAGCCGGGCGGCTGCGGCTCGGCGGCCTTGGCGATGGCGATCGCGTCCTGCGGCGCGAGCTGCGTCACCGGCCCGTGGCCGATCGCCTCGACCCGGTTGGCCCACTCGCCCACGGAGGGCGTCGCGTTCAGGATGTCGGCCAGCAGCGGCACCTGGGTGCGCGTGTACCAGATGCCGTGGTAGGCCGCGAAGTCGGCCACGCAGGGCGCGATGCCGAACAGGAAATCGTGCTCGTCGGCCATGTTCGCGATGCGCCGCAGGTAGGAACGGTAGGCCGAGGTGGCGTCGCCGGGGCGCAGCCGCACCATGTTGGTCGTCATGGCCTTGCGGTCCTCCGCGAAGGCCTTGGCCGCTTCGGGCGGCGCCTTGGCGAATACATGGGCGGCGCCGCGCGGCTGCAGGTTGTAGCCCATGGCGGCCCAGAACAGCGTGGAATCGGCCCACTGGGCGAAGATGCGGCACGCGCCCTTGAGGTGCGGCGGATAGAGCGTCGGCTCGGGCCGCACGTGCTCCAGCACGTCGCAGATCAGGGCCGTGTCGCAGTAGACGTCCGCCCCCACCTGCAGCACCGGCGTGCGCCGGTAGCCCCCGGTGAGCGCGAGCACGTCCGGCTTGGGCAGGATCGCCGGCACGTGCACCGACTTCCAGGGCAGCTTCTTGAAGCCCAGGACCAGGCGGATCTTCTCGGAGAACGGCGAGCTGGGGTAGTGGTGCAGGATCAGGTCGTTCATGCGGGCCGGGGTTCGTGGTTGTTCATTGCGGCAGCGCGCGCTGCAGGAGGGCCTCGAAATCGGCGCGGGCGGAGAGCGTGCCGAAGGCCTGGCCCCAGTCGCCGCCGAGGCGCGAGGCACAGAAGGCGTCCACCACCGCCGGCGGCGCCGTCTGCGCCAGCAGCGCCGCCTGCACGGCGAGCGCCACTTCCTGCGCCAGCCGGCGGGCTTCCACCTCGGTGGCCAGCAGCTCGATGCGCATGGGCAGCGTCGCGATCACATGGTCCAGCGCCGGGTGGACGCCCCGGGCCGGCGCCAGTTCGTGCGCCAGCGCCGCCGCCGCGTCGCCGCCGCGCAATGCACGCAGCAGGTCCAGCGCCATGATGTTGCCGGCCCCTTCCCAGATCGAGTTGACCGGCATCTCGCGGTAGATGCGCGCCATGACGCCCTCGCCGTTCTCCTCGACGTAGCCGTTGCCGCCCAGGCACTCCATCGCCTCCTGGCCGAAGGCGCTGCCGCGCTTGCAGATCCAGAACTTGGAGATCGGCGTCAGCAGGCGCGCGATGGCGGCTTCGTGCGGATCGTCGCGGCGGTCATAGCCACGCGCGAGGCGCAGGGCGAGCGCGGTGGCGGCCTCGCTTTCGAGCGCCAGGTCGGCCAGCACGTTGCGCATCAGCGGCTGCTCGATCAGGCGCTTGCCGAAGGCCACGCGCTGCTGCGTGTGGTGCAGCGCGAGCGAGAGCGCCTGCCGCATCAGTCCGCTGGTGCCCAGCGCGCAATCGAGGCGCGTCATGGTGCCCATCTGCAGGATCATGGGCACCCCGCGGCCCTCTTCGCCCACCAGCCAGGCCGTGGCCTGCTCGAATTCCACTTCCGAGCTGGCGTTGGCCTTGTTGCCCAGCTTGTCCTTCAGGCGCTGGATGCGCAGCGCGTTGCGGGATCCGTCCGGCAGCACGCGCGGCAGGAACAGGCAGCTCAGGCCCGCCTCGGTGTTGGCGAGGACCAGGAAGGCGTCGCACATCGGCGCCGAGAAGAACCACTTGTGGCCGGTGACGCGGAAGCGCCGGCCCCAGCCGTCGCTGCCGTCGGCCACCGCGCGCGTGGTGTTGGATCGCACGTCGGAGCCACCCTGCTTCTCCGTCATGCCCATGCCCATGGTCACGCCGGCCTTGGCGCGCCAGGGCTTCAGCTGCGGGTCGTAGCTGCGGCTGGTGAGCAGCGGCCCCCAGTCCCGGTAGATCGCGCCGTTGCCGCGCAGGGCCGGCGTGACGGCGTAGGTCATGGAGATCGGGCACAGGATCGAAGGCTCGAGCTCGGTGAAGAGCATGAAGCCGGCGGCGCGGAGGATGTGCGCATCGGCACTCGAAGCGCCCCAGGGCGCGCCGTGCAGGCCCGCCGCGACGGCCGCGGACATCAGCGCGTGGTAGCTCGGGTGGAACTCCACCTCGTCGATGCGGTGGCCGAAGCGGTCGTGCGTGCGCAGCTCGGGCGTGTGCACGTTGGCCAGCCGCGCATGGGTCTGCATCTCGGCCGAACCGGCCAGCGCGCCGAGGGCGCGCAAGGGAGCGGGATCGAGCTGCGGCGCGTTGAAGCGCAGCGCGTCCTGCAGCGCCCGGTTGGTCTCGAACAGGTTGACGTCGACCAGGGGCTGCGGCTGGTTGAAGACTTCGTGCGTGGCGAATTCGGACATGCGCTCCTCCTCGCGGGCGTGATTCGCCTCAGTATCGCGCAGCCGCGCGCTGCTGGGCAGTCGGAAGCGCTGGGCTTCGCGCTGGCGCGGCTCAGCACCAGCCCACAAGGACCGCCTTCGCGGCTCGGCACCAGCCTGCGACGCTCAAACCAGCTTGACCAGCTGCTTGCCGAAGTTGCGGCCCTTGAGCATGCCGAGGAAGGCTTCCGGCGCGTTCTCCAGCCCCTGGGCGATGGTCTCGCGCGGGCGGAACTTGCCCGAGCCCACCAGCGTGCCCAGCTCCTGCAGCGCCTGCGGCCACAGCTCCATGTGCTCGCTCACGATGAAGCCCTGCACCAGCAGCCGGTTGGTCAGGATCAGCTGCGGGTAGGCCATGGGAATCGGCTTGCCGTCGTAGCCGGCGATCATCCCGCACAGTGCGATGCGGCCGAAAGCGTTCATGCGCAGCATCACGGCATCCATCACCAGCCCGCCGACGTTCTCGAAATAGCCGTCGATGCCGTCGGGGCACTGCTCCTTCAAGGCCCGCGAAAGCGACTGCGCGTCCCCGTGCTGCTTGTAGTCCACGCAGGCGTCGAAGCCCAGTTCCCGCGTGACGTAATCGCACTTCTCCGGCCCGCCGGCGACACCCACCGCGCGGCAGCCGCGCGCCTTCGCCAGCACGCCCACCGCGCTGCCCACCGCACCGCTGGCGGCGCTGACCACCACCGTCTGCCCCGCCTTGGGCTGGATGATCTGCGTGAGCCCGTACCAGGCCGTCACGCCCGGCATGCCGACCGCGCCGAGATAGTGCGACAGAGGCACGTGCGTCGTGTCCACCTTGCGCAGGCCGCCCTGCTCCGCGGACACGACGGCGTATTCCTGCCAGCCCCCCATGCCCACCACCTTGTCGCCGGGCTGGAAGCGCGCGCTGCGGCTCTCCACCACCTCGCCGACCGTGCCGCCCTGCATCACCTGCCCGAGCGGCTGCGGCGCGGCATAGCTCTTGGCGTCGTTCATGCGGCCGCGCATGTACGGGTCGAGGCTGAGGAAGTGGTGCCGCACCAGCACCTCGCCTTCCTGCAGCGGCGGCGTCTCGCTCCTCACGAGCTTGAAGTTGTCGGCACGCGCTTCGCCCGTCGGGCGGCTGTCCAGCAGGATCTGCCGGTTCTGGGGCATGGGGACCTCCTCAGTCGGTGGAGATGACATTGGCCGGCGCGGTGGGCGCCGTGCGCTTGACGTACTTGAAGGTGCCGGTGGCGTGGGCGCAGACGTGGCCCTCGGCATCGTAGACGGTTCCTTCGCTGAAGGCCATGGACTTGGTCCGGTGCATCAGCCGGCCCTTGGCCGTGAGCAGCCCCTGCGAGGGCCGCATGAAGCTGGTCTTCATCTCGATCGTGACCACGCCGGTGTCGAGGTCGATGCTGCGCGCCGCCGTGGCCAGCGTCACGTCCAGCAGCGTCATGATGGCGCCGCCGTGCGCGACGAAGAAGGAGTTCATGTGCTCGCGCTTCGGCTCGAAGGTGAGGACGGATTCGCCGCCTTCCATCTTCACCAGCTCGAAGCCGAGGTGCTCGACGAAAGGAATCTCGACGCCAAACAGCTTGGGACTCGGCACTTCGCTCAGCCCCCCGCGATGCACGACACGCCGCCGTCGACGGCGAGCCACTGGCCGGTGATGTGCTTGCCGGCGTCGGAAGCGAACAGCAGGCAGGCGCCCTTGAGGTCCTCGTCGTCGCCGAAGCGGTGCAGCGGCGCGTTCTTCAGCAGTTCGTCGCCCATGGTGTCCAGGGTGTGTTTCGTCATCTTGCTCGGAAAGAAACCGGGGCAGATCGCATTCACGTTGATGCCGTACCTGCCCCATTCGGCGGCCAGCGCCTGGGTGAAAGTGATCACCGCCCCCTTGGAGGTGTTGTAGGCGATGGTGTTGTGGCCCTCGGGATTGCCGCCCAGGCCGGCGATGGAGGCCACGTTGAGGATGCGGCCCTGCTGGCGCGGGATCATGCTGCGCTTGCCGATCTGCTGCGCGAGCAGGAAGTAGCCCCGGATGTTGAGGTTCATCACCTTGTCCCAGGCCTCGACCGGATGGTCCTCGGCCGGCGCGCCCCAGGCGGCGCCGGCGTTGTTCACGAGGATGTCGACGTCGCCCATGCGCTCCAGCGTCCGGTCCGCCAGGCGCCGGATGTCCTCCTCGCGCGCGCAATCGGCGGCGGTCCAGCGGGCGTCGATGCCGGCGGCCTGGAGCTGCGCGCTCGCCTCCTCCAGCTCGCCCTCCTTGCGGGCGCTGAGCATGATGCGCGCGCCGGCCTCGCCCAGCGCGTGGGCCAGCTGCAGGCCCAGCCCGCGCGAGCCGCCGGTGACGAGGGCCGTCTTTCCCTTCAGGTCGAACAGCTGGAATACGCTGCGTGTCATGGTCGTCCTCGGGTGTCGTGTGTGTGGTGTGAGGACGGGATCATGCCAAATCGTGCGGGGAGGCCCTGTCACTCCTGCGCAGTTGGTGTGTTTGGGGGCCTCGGCGGGCTGCCTTCGGCGAACGGCGGCCGGAACCCGCACCCCCTACCGCCGCGGCCCCAGCAGCACCACCCCCCGCTCCTCGAACAGCCGCGCGCGACTTGCAGCGTCCGCCGGCAGCCGATCAATCCGCGTGAGCACCATGTCCGACGCCAACGGCGCGCGCTTGGGCGAGACGCGCTGCAGCGCCACCGCGAAGCTGGGAAGGTGCACCTGCCACTGCGCCACGGTCCCGGGTCGGGAGGCGGCGACGGCGGCGGCGCGCAGCACCGGCCCCTGCAGGGCCTCGCCGAACCATGGCAAGGCCCAGCCCGCGACCCACAACGACAGAGCGCCGGCCGCTGCCGCAATACGCAGACGCGAGGGCGCGTGCAGAGGCCGCCAGGCGAGCAGCAGGGCAAGACTCGCGAGCAGCAGCACGGGCGGCATCCAGGCCGGCGCGGGTGCACCGGACAGCAGCGCGCGATAGAACGGATCGCGCACGGCCGGCGCGAAGCGCAGCACCGCGAGCGGCAGCACCGCCACGACGAGCGCGGTGACGAACACCCCCACTGCCGCCGCGCGCCGCCAGCGCGGGGAGGCTTCGGCCAGCGTGCGTGCCATCAGAAGCACCAGGGGCGCGTGGCCGTACAGCACGTAGTGCGGCAACTTGGTCGAGGCCAGGGAGAAGAACAGCACGACGAAGCCGCTCCACCCGAGCAGGAAGCGCCCGAGCGGATCGGCCCAGGTGGTGCGCCAGCGCGCGCCCACCGCGGCCAGCAGCGGCGTCCAGGGCAAGGCCAGCAGCGGCAGCACGGCAACGTAGTACAGGGGCGAGCCCGAATGGCCGCCGATGGTGCCGGTGAAGCGTTCGACGTTGTGGCGCAGCAGGAAACCGTCGACGAAGGCCATGCCGTGGCGGTGCAGCGCGTAGGCGTACCAGGGCGCGGCGATGGCCAGCAGCAGCGCCCATCCGGGGACGTCCGCGACCCCGCGGCGCAGCGTCGCCCAGCGCCGGCTGGCGGCGCACCACACCAGCACGGCCGCGCCCGGCACCAGAATCGCGATCGGGCCCTTCACCAGCAGCCCGAGGCCGACCCAGGCATAGGCGCGCCGCAGGGGAGCCTTGGCGCCCGATTCGAGGAAGCGCCACGCATCCAGGGCCGAGAGCACCAGCAGCAGGTTCAGCACCCCGTCCGCGGTGGCGCCGCGGCCGATCATCTGGAAGCCGAGCGTCGTCACCGTCATCGCGCCGGCCAGCAGCCCGGCGCCCGCGCCCCAGCGCCGCGCCGCGAAGGACGCCAGCGCGAGCGCCATCGCCCAGCAGGCCAGTGCCGAAGGCAGGCGCATGGCGAAGGCGTCGAAGCCG
The DNA here is from genome assembly GCF_035706265.1 of Ramlibacter sp. Lineage (GTDB taxonomy): Bacteria > Pseudomonadota > Gammaproteobacteria > Burkholderiales > Burkholderiaceae_C > Ramlibacter. The sequence goes on from NZ_DASSVG010000615.1 coordinate 10,412, forward strand.
AAGGCCGAGGCCGCCGCGGCCTGCAGCCAGTAGACGCCGATCGGCTTGTCGAAGCGGTCGGCGCCGTTGAGCATCGTGTGGCCCCAGTCGCCGCTGGCCAGCATCTCGCGCGTGGCTTCGGAGAACGCGCCTTCGTCGACGTCGAACAGCGGCGTGGCCCCGAGCTGCCACAGCAAGGGCACGGCGAGCGCGAGCGCCCAGGCGATGCGGCGCCATGCCGCCCAGGGCGCGCTGCCCTCCCACGGGGAGAGCGCGGGCGCGGGGTCAGCCATGCCAGCCGGCCTCGTCCTGGGTCCCCGCCTGCGCGGGGACGACGGGCTGGATCCCCGCCGGCGCGGGGACGACAGAGTCGGCGGGTTCGCCCCCGCGGATGCGGTACGGCTTCGCCCGCCCCGCGTCGAAATACACCCGCATCAGCAACTCCGCCAGCACGCCGGTCGTCAGCAGCTGCACGCCGCCCAGCACGAGGAAGAAGCCGAGCGAGAGCATGGGCCGGGTGCCGATCGAATGGCCCATGAGCTTGAGGTAGCCGAGGTAGGCCAGCATCACGCTGCCGACGAACATCACGACCAGGCCGATGCCGCCGAAGAAGTGGCCCGGCCGGGTGCCGAAGCGCAGGAAGAAGTGCACCGCCAGCAGGTCCAGCAGCACGCGGAAGGTGCGTGTGAGGCCGTACTTGGAATGGCCCGCATGCCGCGCGTGGTGCCGCACCGGCTCTTCGGCCATGCGCGAGGGGCTGGTGACGGTGGCTAGCCACGCCGGGATGAAGCGGTGCATCTCGCCATAGAGCCGCACCTGGCGCAGCACGCCGGCGCGGAACACCTTCAGGCTGCAGCCCAGGTCCTGGAACTGCAGGCCGCTCACGCGCCGGATCAGGCGGTTGGCCAGCCACGAGGGGACGCGGCGCAGCAGGACGCCGTCGTGCCGCGCGCGCCGCCAGCCCGCCACCATGTCGAGATCCTCGGCGAGCAGGCGCGCCACCATGCGCGGGATGTCGGCCGGGTCGTTCTGCAGGTCGCCGTCTAGCGTGGCGATCACGTCGCCGCGCGCGGCGTCGATGCCGGCCTGGATGGCGGCGGTCTGGCGGAAATTGCGTGCCAGGTGCAGCACGCGCACATGCGAGCCCGCTTCGCGGGCGCGGCGATCGAGCGCGCGGCCGGTGCCGTCCGTGCTGCCGTCGTCCACCACCACCAGTTCCCACGGCCAGGGATACGCGGCCAGCGAGGATTCCACCGCGTCGATCAGTTCGGCGGCATTCTCCGCCTCGTTGTACATGGGCACGACCACCGAGAGCCGATGGGCGGGCAGCGCGGCGAGCACGGTGGCCGCCGGCTCGGCCAAGGCCGGCTCGCCGAACGCGGGATGGGAGAGGGAGGCGGAACTCATGACGGCGACTCCTCACGCAACGCGGATCCGGCCGGGGCGCACTGTGCCAGCGCCGCCGCGCCCAGCGCCACGGCCAGGCTGAAAGCATGCGCTGCCAGTGCGGCGGAAACGATGGTGACGACGGCATCCGGTGGCGCCCCGGCGGCCAGCCAGGCGCCGCCTTCGTAGACGCCCAGCCCCGCCGGCGGCTGCAGGGGTTGCACGCCGGCCAGTTCGCCGCCGAGCGCGGCGCGGCAGGCCGATGGCAATGGCAGGCCAGCCAATGCCGCCAGCAGGCCGCCGCTGGCCAGCACCTTGAGCGTCCAGTTGCCGACGCTGGCCGACAGCCCGCGCCAGGGATGGTCGACATCGGCGAGCCCCCTGCCCGCGGCGCCCGCGCGCGCGGCGAACCGGCGCCACAGGGGCGGCAGCAGCAAGTGCAGCGCCGCAGCGGCGAGAACCGCGACGACGCCGCGCTGCCAGGCAGGCAGCGGTATCAGCAGCAGCACGGCCAGCATGCCCAGCACCGCCGCATCCTGCAGCCGCCAGCGCAGCAGGGCCAACCCCGCCGCGCCCCAGCCGACGCCCCATTCGCGCCGCACCGCGACCAGGTACGCGGCCTCGCCTGCGCGCAGCGGCAGCATCAGCACCATGGCGTTGTGGGTGAGCACGAGGCGCAGGCAGTCCCACCAGCGCACCTGGGCCACGTGCCGCCAGTCGCGCTGCAGGCGCACGGCGCGCAAGGCGTGGCCGGCCAGCAGCGCGGCGCCGGCGACGAACCACGCCCAGGCGGGCAGCCGCGCCGCCTGAGCGCCGAGTTCGTCGAGCCGGGCGTGCCGCAGCAGCCAGGTCCAGGCCAGCAGGCAGACGAAGACGGTGAGGCTCACCCGCAGGTAGTGCAGCGGGCGCGCCGCGGCCGGTGCGTCGGCTTGTGCGGGCTTCATGTCCGCTCCACCGGCGCGTCGGCCAATCGGGCCGGCGGTTGGACCTCGCGCGCGGCCCGCCAGCGCCAGCCGGCGCTGGTGCAGGCGAACAGGGCCATCGCCAGCACCACCGGCCGCGCGGCCGGGTAGCCCGTGCGCTCCTCCAGCAGCCCCACCGCCGCGGCGACTTCGGCCAGCGCCACCCAGCGCTGGCCGGTGGGCGTGGCGATGGACCGCGCCAGCCGCTCGTGCAGGCCCCGCCCAATGCCACCTTCGCACGCCGCGAGGCAGAGGCCGACCGCCAGCAGGCCCATCCCGGCGCCCACCAGGATGTCGGAGGGCCAGTGCGCGCCGACCACCACCCGCGATACGGAGATGGCGACCGCGGCGCCCGCGAGCAGCCACCGCAGCGCCGCGCGCGAACCAGGGACCACGAGGCACAGCAGGGCCGCCGTCGCGGCCGCGGTGAGCGCATGGCCCGAAGGCATGGACACCGGCGCGCGGAACGCGGCGCCGATCACGTGCAGTTGCGGCAACAGCGCCGTGCCGGCCGGCCGCGGAACGGCCAGCAGCCACTTGACGGCATGCGTGGAAAGCGCGCCAACCACGAAGGTGGGCAACAGCAGCGCACCGAGCCAGCCGTCCCCGCGGTCGGCGGCCAGCACGAAGATCAGGGCGCACCAGCCGAGCCCCAGCACCGTGAGGCAGGACCACGCCAGCGCCTCGATCGGGCCGGGCACCCGGGCATGCAGCTGCAGCAGCCAGGCCGCGTCGGCGCCTGTGAGGTGCACGACCATGCCGGAAGACACCAGTGCAAGGCCGCCCACCGACAGCCAGGACAGCGCGCGCGGCAATGGAACTTGCAGGCTGCTCATGGGCGCCCGCCCTTGCGACCGCTGAGGTTGCCCCCACCGACGATCTCCTCCCCGGGCGCCAGCAGGCGCTGGGCAGTGTGCGGGCCGGACAGGCCGGCCGCACCGGTGAACAGGATCTTCATGCGCCGGAGGGCCTCCCGATCCGGCGCAGTATGCGGCAGGAAAGATTACGCTGTCTTAACAGGCAGGCTCAAAACGCCTCCTCGGGCATCGTCGCGCAGGTGGGATCGCGCGTCTCGACCACGCGCAGCCAGGCCGCGATCCTCGGCAGCTCGTAGTGGAAGAAGTAGCGGGCCGCGCGCACGCGCCCCTCGTCTGCCGGCCGCGCAGGCTCGTCCGGCAGGGCCAGCAGCACGTCGAGCCAGGTCCAGGCGATCACCAGGTGGCCGAAGGCCTGCATGTAGGGCACCGCATTGGCCAGCGCCTGCACCGCATCGCCGGTGGCCCACGCCGCCTTGGTGGCGGCGCCCACGTGTTGCAGCGCCTGTGCCAATGCATTGGCGTGTTCCGCGAGCGGCGGCCGCTGGATCGCGCGCTCGATGGTGGCGTTGATGCGGCCGGCCAGCAGCGCGAGGCCCTTGCCGCCTTCCATCACCACCTTGCGCCCCAGCAGGTCCGCGGCCTGGATGCCGTGGGTGCCCTCGTGGATCATGTTCAGGCGGTTGTCGCGCCAGTACTGCTCCACCGGGAAGTCGCGGGTGTAGCCGTAGCCGCCGTGGACCTGGATCGCGAGCGAGTTCGCCTCCAGGCAGAACTCGCTGGGCCAGCTCTTGGCCACCGGGGTCAGCACCTCCAGCAGCAGGCGGGCTTCGTCCGCGGCCTCGGGCGTGCCGGTGTGCTGTTCGTCCACCAGCCGGGCGCAATACAGCAGCAGCGCGAGCGCGCCCTCGCAGTACGACTTCTGCGCGAGCAGCATGCGCTTGACGTCGGCGTGCTCGATGATGCGCACCTGCGGCTGCGCGGGGTCCTTGCCTGCCGGGCCGACCGGCCTTCCCTGCGGCCGGTTC
>NZ_DASSVG010000616.1:0-2177 GCF_035706265.1 Ramlibacter sp.
ACCATCGCATCGATGGCGGCGCGCTGTTCGCCGGAAGACTGCTGCAGTGAAGCCAGCAGTGCAGTCATGCGGTCCAGCAACTGCGCGCGCTCCTGCAGCACTTGCTGCTCGCGCTCGGCCGCGCGGGCCGACTCCTCGCCGACGCGGGCGTGCAGGTGCTGAGCCTGCTCCGCGAGCCGCTCGTGGACGCGCTGCGCTTCTTCGACCACGCTGGCGTGGACGCGCTGCGCCTGTTCCGCCATGCTTGCGTGGGCGCGCTGCGCCTGTTCGGTGATCGCTGCGTGAACGCCGCGTGCTTCTTCGGCCACGCCGGAGTAGACGAGCCGCGCTTCGTCGGCCATGCGCGCGTGCAGGCGCTCCGTATCCGCAGTCATCTGCGCGTGCACACGCTGCGTATCCGCGGCCATCTGCGCGTGGGCACGCTGCGCGCCCTCGCCCAGCTGCGCGTGCAGGCGCTTCGCATCCTCGCCCACTTGTGCGTGCAGGCGCTGCGCGTCCTGCGCGATCTGCGCCATGGCGGCGGCGACCACTGGCCGGATGGTCTCGCCGGCGGCGCGCGCGCCTTCGGCCAGGCTTTCCTGGAGCGAGGTGCCCACGCGTTCGGCCAGCGCGCCGTAGGCGCCGCGCACCTCCTCGTGGAAGCGCTCCTGCCGCTGCGCGAGCTGCTCGTCGAGCTGGCGTCCGCGCTGCTCGATGCGCTCCATCAGCGCTTCCATCCGGTCCACCAGCTGCGGCAAGGCGCTCGCCTGCTGCCGGATCGCCTGGAAGGTCTCGTTGCGCTGGTGCGCCAGCGAGAAGGGCCGCAGCACGCCGGCGATGCAGGCCTCGAGCTGGCGCGTCGCCTCCAGCCGCTCGCGCCGCGCGATGGCCGCCATCAGGCCCAGCATCGCCGAGGCGGCCACGCCGGCGACCGAGGTGCCGAAGGACAGCCCCAGGCCGTGGATCGGGGCCGCGAGCGCGGAGCGCATGGCCTGCAGGTCGCCCGAACCTTCCAGCGCGAACACTGCCCCCTTGAACGTGAGCACCATGCCGAGGAAGGTGCCCAGCATGCCCAGCATCACCAGCAGGCCCACCAGGTAGGGCGTCAGCGCCGGGCCGGGCAGGGCGGCGCGCTCGCCCGCGAGGCGCAGGCGCACCGCGGGGCGCAGCGCCGGCGGCACGCGCTCGACCCAGGCGTTCACGTCGTCCAGCGGCTGCGGGATCGCGTCCAGCGCGTCCACCAACGCGGCGGTGCTGGCGCGGAACTGCCGCAGCTCCAGCGCCCCCAGCAGGTACACGCCGCCGATCACCAGCGTCACCGTCAAGGCCAGCCAGCTCGATCCGGCGAAGCCGGCGGCCACCCAGGCCACCGCGGCCAGCCCGATCGCGAAGGCGGCGGCAAAAAATCGCTTGCTCATTGCTGTTCGTTCCATTCCTTGGCCGCGGCCTCGAGCAGCCCCGTCACGGGCTGCAGCCGCAGTTCCAGTTCCGCCGCGAGCAGCTGGCGCCACTCGCCGGCGAAGCGCGCGAGCCAGCCGCCCGGCTGCCGCCAGGCCGCGGGGGCGTCGTCCTGCCCGCTGTCCTGCAGCGCCTGCCGGTGCTCCTCGCGCAACTGCGTGAAGCGCCGCTCCATGCGTTCGATGATGGTGGGCAGCAGCTTCTGCTCGCGCGGGGCCAGCACCTGGTCCATCGCCGCGTCGAGGGCGGCGAGCCGGCGCAGGCGCGAGGAGCCTTGCGCGAGCGCCTGCCGCACGTGCTCGCGCAGGGGCGGCAGCATCAGCTCCATCTGCCGCTGCAGCTCCAGGTGGCGTTGGCGCCAGCGGGTGGAGCTCGCGTCCTCCTCGTCCGCCTGCGGCTGCGCCGCGGCGCGGGCGAGGCGCCGCAGGTCGGCGGGCGTGAGCGCGGTTTCCACCACCGGCCCCGGCTCCTGCGCGATCGCCTGCAGCAGCACCGAGCGCGTCCGCTGCACGTCTTCGGCCAGCGCACTTGCGCGCTGGGCGCGGCGCCGGGGAACCGCCGCCGGGTCCAGCTGCGCGATGGCCTGGTGTGCCGCCTGCAGCCGGATCGCGTCGAAGGCGCTCACCCACAGGCCCAGCCGTTCGGCCGTGTCGAGCCCGGAGGGCTCCGCGGCAACGGGCGCCCAGCCGTCCAGCAGTCGGGTCAGGGTGGAAGGGCTGAAGGCGCTGCGCAAAAAGACG
>NZ_DASSVG010000617.1:0-6187 GCF_035706265.1 Ramlibacter sp.
GGCGCCGAGCTCGTCGAGCCGCGCCTTGGTCCAGGCCAGGTGGTCCGTCTCCTCGCGCGCCGCCTGCTCCAGCTGCGCCCGCAAGCCCTCGTTGCGGGTGGCCAGCGCCTGGGCCGTGTAGAGCGCCTGGGCGCAGATCTCGCCGACGTGGTTCACCCGCATGAGCGCGGCCGCGTGCTGCTTCTCCTTTGCGCCGAGGTGGGTGGCCTCGGCCGGCACCACCGGGCAGGGCCGGGTGCTGCGCGGGGTGGCGAACAGCGTGCGCAACGCCTGGTCGGCGGCGCCGAGGATGCGATCGACCAACATGGATGAAGTGTAGGCCGCCGCTCGCGGTCGCGGTAGCTGCACAACCTGGAGAAACCTGTCACAACTCGACCGTGAAATGACGTTCGGGCGCGACGGAACTGTTGTTTAAGCTCCACTCGACAGGCCGTGGCCTGTTGCCGCTCTGCAACGAAACCGCCCCGGCGCGGCAATTTTCTTTGCGCCCCCTATAGGCCTCTGGTCGAATAGCGACAACTTCCCAAAAGGAGGTTGGCCCGGGGACCCGGTGGGACGCGACACGTGCCTGCATGCGCGCCTCATACGTAACCGGAGCCCCATGTTTAACCTTGGAGAAACTTGCATGAAAAAGTCCCTGATTGCGCTGGCCGTGATGGCCGCCGCAGGTGCGGCGTCCGCCCAGTCGTCGGTCACGCTGTTCGGCATCGTCGACGCGACCATCGCCTACGGCCGCGCCAGCGGCCCCGGCAATGACAGCAAGACCGCGCTGACGAACTCGGGCTACAACAGCTCGCGTCTGGGCTTCCGCGGCGTGGAAGACCTGGGCGGCGGCATGTCGGCCTCCTTCTGGCTGGAAGGCTCCCTGGGCAATGACGACGGCACGACCGGCCAGCGCATCCCGACGACCAACCGCAGCAACGTGCACGCCAACGACGGCGCCGGCCTGGTCTTCAACCGCCGCTCCACCGTCAGCCTGTCGGGCGGCTGGGGTGAAGTGCGCCTGGGCCGTGACTACACGCCCTCGTTCTGGAACCTGACCGTCTTCGATCCGTTCGGCACCAACGGCGTCGGCACCACGCTGACCCTGGGTGGCCCTGGCGGTGGTCTGGGTGCTGGCGCCAACACGTTCGTGCCGGTCGGCACCCGTGGCGTGCTGGTCCGTGCCTCCAACGACATCGGCTACTTCCTGCCCGCCAACCTGGGCGGCATCTACGGCCAGATCAACTTCTGGCACGGCGATGACGCTGCCCCGGTCGCCGGCGAGCGCCAGAGCGACGGCACGGGCGCCGGCCTGCGCCTGGGCTACGGCGCGGGCCCGTTCAACGTGGCTGCCGCCTGGGCCCGTACCAAGTACGACGCGGGCGACTACACCACCTGGAACATCGGTGGTTCGTGGGACTTCGGCGTGGCCAAGGCGATGGCCCAGTACACGCGTGACCAGAAGGACTCCCCGGTGGAAATCGACGGCCGCGGCTGGCTGATCGGCGCCCTGGTGCCGGTCGGCGCCGGCGAGATCCGTGCGTCCTACTCGACGTACAAGATCGACTTCGGCGTCGGTGGCGACGATCCCAAGGCCCGCCAAGTGGCCCTGGGTTACGTGCACAACCTGTCCAAGCGCACCGCCATCTACACGACCGTCGCCCACGTCCGCAACGACAACGGCGCTCGCGTGTCGCTGAACGGCGCGGTCCTGGGTGCGGGCAACGACCGCAACTCCACGGGCTTCGACCTGGGCATCCGCCACAGCTTCTGATTTTCGAAGCGGCCGCAAGGCCGCTGCAGAAAACAAGAAACTTGAAAGCCGCCTTCGGGCGGCTTTTTTTTGGGCGCACCGGCCATGGGCAACGGCCGTTCGCCCGAAACGACCGTTCAGAGTTTCCCCGCGTGCGGGCCCGGCGTCGGCCATGCTAGTGTCGGCAGCCCGACGCCGCCCCAACAATGCTTGCCTTCATCCTGCGCCGCATGCTCCAGGCCGTCGTGGTCATGGTGGTCGTCGCCTTCATCGCCTTCCTGCTGTTCCAGTACGTGGGCGACCCGGTGGTCTTCCTGCTGGGCCAGGACGCGAAGCCGGACCAGATCCGCGAACTGCGCTCCGCGCTGGGGCTGGACCAGCCCTTCTTCGTCCAGTTCTGGCACTTCCTCGGCAATGCAGTGCAGGGCGAGTTCGGCCTCAGCCTGCGCCAGGGCGCCAAGGTGTCGCGCCTGATTGCCGAGCGCTTTCCCGCCACGCTGGAACTGGCCCTGGTCGCCGCCCTGCTGGCGCTGCTGGTCGGCGTGCCCATGGGCGTCTACGCGGCGCTGCGGCGCGGCACCTTCACCAGCCAGCTGTTCATGACCCTGTCGCTGCTGGGCGTGTCGCTGCCCACCTTCCTGATCGGCATCCTGCTGATCCTGGTGTTCTCGGTCACGCTGGGGTGGTTTCCCAGCTTCGGCCGCGGCCAGGTGGTGCAACTGGGATGGTGGGGCACCGGGCTCGCCACCCGCGACGGCTGGCACCACCTGGTGCTGCCGGCGATCACGCTCGCGATCTTCCAGCTCACGCTGATCATGCGCCTGGTGCGCGCCGAAATGCTGGAGGTGCTGCGCACCGACTACATCAAGTTCGCCCGCGCCCGCGGGCTGTCCAACCGCGCGATCCATTTCGGGCACGCGCTCAAGAACACACTGGTGCCGGTGATGACGATCACCGGCCTGCAGCTCGGGCAGCTGATCGCCTTCGCGATCATCACCGAGACGGTGTTCCAGTGGCCCGGCATGGGCCTGCTGTTCATCCAGGCAGTGACCTTCGCCGACATCCCCGTGATGGCGTGCTACCTCTGCCTGATCGCCTTCATCTTCGTCGCGATCAACCTGGTCGTGGACCTGCTCTACTTCGCCGTCGACCCGCGCCTGCGCGTGGCCGCGGCGGGAGGACATTGATTTCATGCTGGCTCCGGCCACCTCGCCCCGGCTCGCACATGCGCGCCCCTTCGCGCACATCGCGCAGTTCCATCCCGAACTCACCGCCTTCCGGCGCGACCTGCACGCGCACCCCGAACTGGGCTTCGAGGAGGTCTACACCTCGGCCCGCGTGCAGGAGGCGCTGCGCCTGTGCGGCGTCGACGAGATCCACGCCGGCATCGGCAAGACCGGGGTGGTGGGCCTGATCCACGGCCGCACCAACACCTCCGGCCGCATGATCGGCCTGCGCGCCGACATGGACGCGCTCACCATGACGGAGAACAACGACTTCCCCTGGAAGTCCACCCGCAACGGCATGATGCACGGCTGCGGCCACGACGGCCACGTGACCATGCTGGTCGGCGCCGCGCGGTACCTGGCCGAGACGCGCAACTTCGACGGCACCGCGGTGCTGATCTTCCAGCCGGGCGAGGAGGGCTTCGCCGGCGCCAAGGCCATGATCGAGGACGGCCTGTTCCAGCGCTGGCCGGTGGAATCGGTCTATGCCATGCACAACTGGCCGGGCCTCAGGCCCGGCTGCTTCGGCATCCGCCACCACGCGATGATGGCCTCGGCCGACCGGGTGACGATCGAGATCACCGGCAAGGGCGGCCACGGCGCGCACGCCTACCTGGTGATCGATCCGGTGCTGGTGGCCGGCCACATCATCACTGCGGTGCAGAGCATCGTCTCGCGCAACGTGAAGCCGGTCGACGGCGCCGTGATCTCCCTGTGCGCCATGCACGCGGGCGACCTGCAGGCGATGAGCGTGGTGCCGGGCAAGGCCACGCTGGTGGGCACGGTGCGCACCTTCCGCCCCGAGGTGCAGGACATGGTGGAGAAGCGGCTGAAGGAGCTGTGCAGCGCCGTGGCGCTGGGCTTCGGCGCCTCGGCCACGGTGCACTACGAGCGCATCTACCCGGCCACCATCAACACCCCGCGCGAGACCGAGTTCGCCGGCGACGTGGCGGAGTCGCTGGTCGGCCCCGAGAACGTGGTGCGCGACATGGAGCCCAGCATGGGCGCCGAGGACTTCTCCTTCATGCTGCAGGTCAAGCCTGGGGCCTACCTGCGCATCGGGCAGGGCGGCGAGGGCAGCTGCATGCTGCACATGACGCGCTACGACTTCAACGACGAGATCCTTCCGCTCGGCTCCGCGCTGCACGCGAGCCTGGTGGAGCAGGGACTGCCGCTGGCCCCCTAGGCCTGGCAGCGCGGTTTCATCCGAGGGCATCACTTCCACAAGGAGTTCCACCATGCGAACCAAGAGCTTCCTGGCCACGGCCCTGCTGTGCGCCGCGCTGGGCGTCAACGCGCAGACCGTGCGCGTCGCGAACCAGGGCGACGCGCTCTCCATGGACCCGCATTCGCTGAACGAATCGCTGCAGCTCGACGTGCTGGGCAACGTCTACGACGCGCTGGTGCTGCGCGACAAGGACATGAGCCCGGTGCCGGGCCTGGCGACCTCGTGGAAGCAGGTCTCGCCCACGGTGTGGCGCTTCGAGCTGCGCAAGAACGTGCAGTTCCACGACGGCACGCCCTTCACGGCCGACGACGTGCTGTTCTCGATGGCGCGCACGCAGGCCGAGGGCTCGGACATGAAGAGCTACACCAACGACTTCAAGGCGGTGCGCAAGATCGACAGCCACACGGTGGAGATCGAGACCAACAAGCCCTTCCCGATCCTCCCCGACCTGATGTCGCGGGTGATGATCATGAGCAAGAAGTGGTGCGAGGACAACCAGGCCACGCGCCCGGTGGACCGCCGCAAGGGCATCGAGAACGCGGCCTCCTTCCGCGCCAACGGCACCGGCCCGTACCGGCTGCGCGAGCGGCAACCGGGCGTGCGCACGACCTTCGTGCGCAACGGCAACTACTGGGGCAAGATCGAGGGCAACGCGCAGGAGATCGTCTTCACGCCGATCGGCAATGACGCCACCCGCGTCGCCGCGCTGCTCTCCGGCGAGGTGGACGTGATGGAGCCGGTGCCGCTGCAGGACGTGGACCGCGTCAACGCCTCGGCCAATGCGCGCGTGCTCTCCGGCCCCGAGCTGCGCACCATCTTCCTGGGCATGGACCAGAAGCGCGACGAGCTGCTGTACTCCAGCGTCAAGGGCAAGAACCCGTTCAAGGACAAGCGGGTGCGCCAGGCCTTCTACCAGGCGATCGACATCGAGGGCATCAAGAAGACGGTGATGCGCGGCGCCGCCGCCCCGACGGCGGAGATGGTGGGCCCCGGCATCAACGGCTTCCAGCCCGACCTGAACAAGCGCCTGCCGTACGACCCGGAAGCCGCCAAGAAGCTGCTCGCCGAGGCCGGCTACCCGAGCGGCTTCGAGGTCACGATGAACTGCCCGAACGATCGCTACGTCAACGACTCGCGCATCTGCCAGGCGGTGGCGGCCAACCTCTCGCGCATCGGCGTCAAGATCAACCTGGCGGCCGAGACCAAGGGCACCTACTTCCCGAAGATCCTGCGCCGCGACACCAGCTTCTACCTGCTCGGGTGGACGCCCAGCACGGTGGACGCGCACGACCCGCTGAACGCGATCATGTCCTGCGTGGACGACAAGGGCGCCGGCCAGTTCAACCTGGGCGCCTACTGCAACCCGAAGGTCGACGAGCTCGCGCGCAAGGTGCAGTCCGAGACCGACAAGGCCAAGCGCAATGCCATGATCCACGAGGCCTTCAAGATCCACCAGGACGACGTCGGCCACATCCCGCTGCACCAGCAGGCGCTGGCCTGGGGCGTGAGCAAGCGCGTCGACGTGGTCCAGCGGCCGGACAACAACCTGTCGTACAAGTGGATCAAGGTGAAGCCGGGCGCGTAATCTCGGGCAGTCGAAAGGGGTGGCGATGAGGCAGGCACTCGCCGGATGGTGGGACAGCGACGTCGGCTACAGCTTCCGCACCTCGCCGGTGGCGATGGCGGCCGCGGCCATTGCGCTGGCCTGCGTGTTCTGCGCGCTGTTCGCCGGCTGGGTGGCGCCGCACAACCCCTTCGACCTCACCACCCTGGAGCTGGGCGACGCGCGCAAGCCGCCCGCCTGGCTCGCGGACGGGAGCGCCAAGTACCTCCTGGGCACCGACGACCAGGGCCGCGACATCCTGTCGGCCCTGATCTACGGCGCGCGTATCTCGCTGGTCGTGGGCGTGGTGTCGGTGCTGCTGTCGATGGTGATCGGCGTCGCGCTCGGCCTGCTGGCGGGCTTCCGCGGCGGCTGGATCGATGCCTTCCTGATGC
>NZ_DASSVG010000618.1:0-2732 GCF_035706265.1 Ramlibacter sp.
CTGGTTCGGCGCGGGGGAGGGCACCTACCTGCATGTCAGTCGCCGTCCTACTTTTTCCGCACGGCTGCGTTTCCACACTCGCGCAATGCCCAACGACCACGCCCCCCTCTCGCCCCTCTCCTGCGGCACGGACGAAGCGGATGAGTCCGGCTCGCAGTTCGAAATCGGCGTCTGCGACGAGCGCTTCAACGTCTACGCCCGCATCGTCATGCGCGACGCCGACGGGGCGCGCCGCCTGGAGAGCGACCTGGCCGGCATGGGCTACGAGCCGGTCACCCAGGGCAGCGGCGCCCGCCAGCGCGGCTGCGACCTGCTGATGGTCCGGCGGGCGGTGCTGGCGGGGATGTCGCTGCGCTGAAAAACGGCGCCGGGCGGCCGCGAAACGCGCGCGGCGGCCCGCCACCCGGCCTAGGAAAAGTCCGAGCGTGCCTCGGCCCCGACCCCTGCCGCGATTCAGACGCGGACTAGGGTCCCATTCAGTCGCCGCCGATGGGCGGAAATGCGGGTGACACGCATCATTGCTGCATGTCCACCAGCAATGCTTCCCTGAAGGTCTTCCTCGCCGAGGACTCCGCGCCGATCCGCGAACGGCTGCACGGCGTGTTCGAGCGCGCCTGCATGGACGTGATCGGCGAAGCCGGCACCCCCGGCCACGCGATCGACGGGATCCTGGCCCTGCACCCCGACGTGGTCGTCCTCGACGTCCAGCTCGAGGGCGGCTCCGGCCTCGAGGTGCTGAAGGCCGTCCGCTCCGCGGACCCGAGGGTGGCCTTCGTCGTCTTCAGCAACAACGCCACCGGCGTCTACCGCCGCCGCTACCTGCAGGAAGGCGCTGCCGGCTTCCTGGACAAGAGCACCGAATTCGACCAGTTGCCCCAGGCCGTCGCCAACGCCGGCGAACGCACCGTCCACTGAACCAGAACCGCCGCAGGAAAGAGAAACCATGAACGCCGCCATGCACACCGCCCCCGCCGTCCCGGTCCACATCGTTCCGCGCACGGGCGCCCAGCGCCCCACGGCCCCCGCCGCGCTCACGACGCTATGCTCCACCTGCCACCTGAAGGACCTGTGCCTGCCCTGCGGCCTGACCGGCAGCTCCGTCGAGCGGCTGGACCACCTGAAGTTCGCGCGCCGCCGCATCAAGGAAGGCGAGGCGCTGTACCACGAGGGCGACAAGTTCCAGTTCATCTACGCGGTGCGCAGCGGCACGTTCAAGTCGATGCTGAACCTGAAGGACGGCCGCGAGCAGGTCACCGGCTTCCAGATGGCCGGCGAGCTGCTGGGCCTGGACGGCCTCGCCTCCGGCAAGCACGCCAGCAGCGCCATCGCGCTGGAAGACACCGAGATCTGCGCCATCCCCTATGCCCACCTCACCGAGCTGGCCGCGGTGAGCCCCGACCTGCACATCGCGATGTCGCGCATGATGAGCCGCGAGATCGTGCGCGAGCACAGCCTGATGATGCTCCTGGGCAGCATGAACGCCGAACAGCGCCTGGCCGCCTTCCTGCTCAATGTCAGCCAGCGCATGAAGGCGCGCGGCTGGTCCGCCACCGAGTTCCACCTGCGCATGATGCGGGTGGACATCGGCAGCTACCTGGGCATGAAGCTCGAGACGGTGAGCCGCACCTTCACCTCCTTCCAGCAGCAGGGCCTGCTGAAGGTGGACAAGAAGCACGTGAAGATCCTGGACCTCGAGGCGCTGCAACGCATCTTCGACGGCCCGATGCAATAAGGCATCGACCCATCGTCCCATCGTCCGCTCGTACGGGCGGACGCCGCACCAAAGTTCCCTGGTGCACGGAACCTTGGTTGGAATTTGGGAGGATCCCCCCCGTTTCCCGCAGACAGTGCCCGGCCGTCCCGCTAGATTCGCCCCCATCGACAGGGAGAAGTACGCGATGAAGTGGACGATGTGGATGCTGGCGCTGGCCTTCGGCCTCTGCGCGATGCTGGCGTACGCACAGGATTTCCCCCGCCAGCCGCTGCGCATCATCGTTCCGTTCGCGCAGGGGACGGTCGCCGACATGATCGGCCGCCTGGTCGCCGAGGAACTGAAGATCAGCCTCGGCCAGCCGGTGATCGTCGAAAACCGCGTCGGCGTCAGCGGCCTCGTCGGCGTGGGCAGCCTGGCGCACGCGCCGGACGACGGCCACACCATCGGCATCGGCAACGAGGCGACGCACGTCACCGTGCCCTTGGTGCGCAAGAAGGTCGCCTACGACCCGGTGAAGGACTTCACCCCCCTCGCCGTGGCCGTGCGCACGCCCATGGCGATTGCGGTGAACCCGAAGCTGCTGCCGGTGCGGGACGTGGCGGGTCTGCTCGAGGCCGGCCGCGCGACGGCCGGCGGCATCGCCTTCGGCACCATGGGCGAAGGTTCGCCGCAGCAGTTGATCGGCGAGTTGCTGAACCAGCGCGCCGGCACGCATTTCATCCACGTGCCGTGCGCCAGCTCGCCCGAGGCGGTGCAGGACGCCATCGCCGGCAAGCGGCCGATGGTGATCAGCACGCTCGCCACGCTGCTACCGCACCAGGACAAGCTGCGCATCGTCGCCATCGCCGACCCGGCGCGCCTGCCGGCGCTGCCCGCCCTGCCCACGATCGCCGAGACGGTGCCCGGCGTCGTGCTCACCGGCTGGTCGGGTTTCTTCGCACCGGCCAAGGTGCCCCCCGCGGTGGCCGGCAAGCTGAGCAAGGCCTTGGCGGCGGCGTTGCACAAGCCCGCGGTCGCG
>NZ_DASSVG010000619.1:0-19602 GCF_035706265.1 Ramlibacter sp.
CTGAAGCGAGCCGCGCCCACCGAAGCCGCCGTCACCAGCACAATCGCTATGGCGGCGCGCAGTTCAAGCTGCTCGTGCAGCAAGACAATGCCCACCAGCGCCGCGATGCCCGGCTCCAGGCTCATCAGCACCCCAAACACCCGCGAGGGCAGGCGTCGCAGCGCTTCCAGTTCCAGCGAATAGGGCAGCACTGAAGAGAGCAGCGCCACGCCTGCGCCCAGCAGCAAAAAATGCCCGTCCAGCAGCACTGTGCCCGCGCCAAAGATGCCTACTGGCACCAGCAGCAGCGCGGCCACGCCCATCGCCAGCGCCGCGTGCATGAGGGGATAGACGAAGTAGATCAGCGCCGTGGCCACCATCGCGGCCACGATCAGCGCCCACTCGTGCACCCGGGCCGCCAGCATCGGCAGCACCACCCGCACCGCCGCCGTGGCCACCGCGAAGCCGCCCAGGATGGTGCCGATCACGGAAGCGGACAGGCCGCGCTCGTGCCCCAGCACCGGCACCACGAAGGTGTGCACATCCCAGGCGGAGGAGAGGAACCAGTTCACCAGCATCAGCCGGCGGAACATGGGCTCGCGCCACAGGTCCCAGGCGCGGCCCGGGCGGCCCGCGCCGGTCGGCTCGGAGGCCGGCAGTTCGCTCGCGCGGTGCACGAAGGCCCAGGTCGCCAACGGCAGCAGCGCGATCATGAAGAAGGCGGCGCGGAAGCCGGCGTGGTCGATCAGCACGCCCGCCGCGAACGGCCCCACGAAGTTGGAGCAGGCCGGCCCGATGGCCAGCCAGGAGAAGGCCTGCTTGCGCTGCACCGGGGTGGATGCGGCGCGGCCCACGTGGCGCTGCAGCGCGATCGCGGCACTGCCCGCTGCCCCGCCGGTGAGCAAGGCGCTGACGCACAGCACCGGAAAGACCGGAAAAGCGAAGGCCAGCGCGCCCGCCACGCCGGCCGCGATGCAGCTGAAGGCCATCGGCCGCCGCAGCCCGTGCCGGTCCGCATAGCGGCCCGCGGGCAGCGCCAGGAACACCTGCGTCAGCGCATAGAGCGCCAGCAGGAAGCCCACCGCGGCCTCGCTGTAGCCCTCGCGCAGGGCAAGCAGTGGCGACGCCATGCGCATGCCCGCCATGGTGGCGTGCAGGAACACCTGGCCGGCGACGAGCCGGGCCAGCTCGCGCCCGGCGATGCCTTCCTCAGCCGCCGCTGTCGTCACCGGGTTCTTCGCCGAGCGGAAGCAGCGCCTGCGCCTGCGCCTCGGGCAGCGCCTCCACCACCTTGAGCGCGCGGCGCATCTGCTTGGTGCGGGTGTCGGCCTTGTCGAGGGTGTCGGCGGCCTTCTGCACCTGCTCCTTGATGCGCGCCACCCATTCGCCGTAGCGCTCGAATTCGGTCTTGACTGCGCCCAGCACCTTCCACACCTCGGAGGCCTGCTGCTCCAGCGCCAGCGTGCGGAAGCCCATGTGCAGGCTGTTCAACATCGCCAGCAGCGTGGTGGGGCCCGCCAGCGTGACGCGGTAGTCGCGCTGGATGCGGTCCATCAACCCCGGGCGGCGCAGCACCTCGGCGTAGAGGCTCTCGATCGGCAGGAACAGGATCGCGAAGTCGGTGGTCTGCGGCGGACAGAGGTAGTTCTCGCAGATGCTGCGCGCCTCCTCGCGGATGCGCACTTCGAGCGCGCGGCCGGCGCTCTCGATGCCGGCCTGGTCGGCGCGGTCGTGCGCCTCCAGCAGGCGCTCGTAGTCCTCGCGCGGGAACTTGGCGTCGATCGGCAGCCACACCGGCGCGCCGTCGGCGCTGCGGCCGGGGAAGCGCACCGCGAAGTCCACCCGCTGGTTGCTGCGCGGCTTGGTCTCCACCTGCTTGCCGTACTGCTCGGGGGTGAGCACCTGTTCCAGCAGCGCCTCGAGCTGCACCTCGCCGAACATGCCGCGCGTCTTCACGTTGGTCAGCACGCGCTGCAGGTCGCCCACGCCCTGCGCCAGCGTCTGCATCTGGCCGAGGCCGTGGTGCACCTGTTCCAGCCGCTCCGCCACCTGGCGGAAGCTCTCGCCCAGGCGCGCTTCCAGCGTGGACTGCAGCTTCTCGTCGACGGTCTTGCGCATCTCGTCGAGCTTGGCCGCGTTGGTCTGCTGCAAGGTGGCGAGCTGGCTCTCCAGCGTCTGCCGCACTTCGGCCAGGCGGCGCACGTTGGATTCGCTCAATGCCGTGAGCTGGCCCGCGAGCGTGTCGTTGAGCGTCTTCTGCAGCAGCGCGAGCTGCTGCGCGAAGGCGTCGATCTGCGTGTTCTGCGTGCGCGTGGCCTCGGCGGCCTGGCGCACCACGGCCTCCTGGAACGTGGCCAGGGTCTGCATCAGCTCACCGCGGGTGCCGCGGGCACTCTCGCTGATCTCGCGCCGCAGTTCGCGCTCCAGCCGTTCGTTGGCCGCCAGCAGTTCGGCGCGGCCGGTGTCGGGGGCCGGCGGCTTGCGCAGCAGCAGCACCAGCAACAACAGGACGCTGGCGGCTGCCAGCGCCATCAGGATCCAGATTTCCACTAGGCGAGTACTTCGGGGTTGAGAGGCGTCCGCGGCTTGCCGTGCACGAGGAAGTCGATCAGGTTGTCGGCCGCGAGATCGGCCATCGCGCGCCGCGTCTTGACGGTGGCGCTGGCGATGTGGGGCGTGAGCACCACGTTGGGCACCGTGAGCAGGTCCGGGTGCACCTTCGGCTCGCCCTCGTACACGTCGAGACCTGCCGCGGCGATGCGCTGGTCGCGCAGTGCCTGCGCCAGCGCCGCGTCGTCGACGATGCCGCCGCGGGCGATGTTGACCAGGGTGGCGGTCGGCTTCATCTGCGCCAGTTCGGCCGCGCCGATGGCGTGGTGCGATTCGGCCGAATACGGCAGCACCAGAACGAGGTGGTCGGCGGTCCGCAGCAGTTCGTCCTTGCCCACGTAGCGCGCCTTGCAGGCGGCCTCCAGCTCGGGCGCGAGGCGCGAGCGGTTGTGGTAGATCACGTCCATGCCGAAGCCGTGGGCGCCGCGCTTCGCGATGCCCTGGCCGATGCGGCCCATGCCGAGGATGCCCAGCGTGCTGCCGTGCACCTCGGCGCCGGCGAACATGTCGAAGCTCCACTTGTTCCACTTGCCGGCACGCAGGAAATGCTCGCTCTCGGCGATGCGGCGGGCCGTGGCCATCAGCAGGGCGAAGCCGAAGTCGGCGGTGGTCTCCGTCAGCACGTCGGGCGTGTTGGTGGCCACCACCTTGCGCGCCGTCATGGCCGGCACGTCGAAGTTGTTGAAGCCGACGGCCATGTTGGCCACGATCTTCAGCTGCGGGCAGGCGGCCAGCACCTCGGCGTCGATGCGCTCGCTGCCGGTGGTGAAGGCGCCGGCCTTGTCCTGCAGGCGCGCGATCAGCTCCTGCTTCGTGAAGACCGTGTCGGCCTGGTTGGACTCGATCTCGAAATGCCGTTCGAGCTTGCTCAGGGTCTCCGGGAACACGGCCCGGGCGACGAGGATGCGGGGTTTGGCGCTCATGGTTTCTGGGGCAGGGTCTGGACGGGGGCGGGCGATTCCACCGACGGGGCGGAGGGCTTGCCGGCATGGCCTTCCGGGTCCCAGCCGACCAGCACCATCAGCACGGCGAAGCCGAGCACGTAGCCTACCGCCACGTGCCAGCCGCCGCGCAGCCAGGCGCCGACCGAGCGCCCCTCGGGGTACATGTTGCACAGGGCCACGCCGGCGGAGGAACCGAACCAGATCATGGAGCCGCCGAAGCCCACCGCGTAGGCGAGGAAGCCCCAGTCGTAGCCGCCCTGGCGCAGCGCCAGCGCGGTCAGCGGGATGTTGTCGAACACGGCGCTCACGAAGCCCAGGCCCAGCGCCGTGGGCCAGGAGGCGGCGGGCAGCGCCTTCACCGGCATCATCGCCGCGCACATCACGAGCGAGAGCAGGAAGATGCTGCCGCGCAGCGCACCGGGCAGCAGGCTCCAGGTGGGCTTGCGCACGGGCGTGGAGAGCAGCAGCGCGGCCCACACCGCCAGGCCGATCAGCGGCCAGTCGTTCAGCAGTTGCGGGTTGTGCAGGTTCAGGTAGACGTTGGTGGAGATGGCGGCCAGCAGCATGAAGGCCACCACGCCGAGCCGGCCGAAATCGAGCCGTACGTCGCGCGGGTTGTCCTTCAGGATCGGCTGGTGGGCCTGCTGCTGGCGCGCCGCGACGATGCCGAAGAACAGGATCGCCGTCGCCGCGCCGACATAGGCCTCGAACACCTGGCCCGGGCCCACGCCGGCGATCCACATCATCGTGGTGGTGGTGTCGCCCACCACGCTGCCGGCACCGCCCGCGTTGCTGGCGGCGACGATGGCCGCGAGGTAGCCGACGTGCACCCGGCCCTTGTACAGCACGTGCGCCATGGCGCCGCCGCTCATGGCCGCGGCGATGTTGTCCAGGAAGCTGGAGATCACCGCGATCATCACCAGCAGGAAGAAGCCGCCCTTCCAGTCGTCCGGCAGGATCCGCGGCAGCAGGTCGGTGGCGTGGCTGCGCTCGAAGTGGTCCGCCAGCAGCGCGAATCCGAGCAGCAGCCCGAGCAGGTTGCCGAGCGTCACCCATTCGTGGTGCAGCATCTGCACGAAGCCGGCCACGCCAGGCGTGCCGGCGAAATCGCCGAACAGGATCTTGTAGGCGGCGATGGCCACCATGCCCCAGAAGGCGACCCGCAGCGTGTGGTGGTGGAACACGGCGACGCCGAGGAGGACCAGGGCGAACAGGAGGAAGTCCAGGGGAATGCCGGCCACGGTCACGGATGCGTCTCCACTCTTCTTGTTGGCGTGAAGGGGCGATTATGGCCGCAGCCCGGCCATGACCCCGGACGCATTGCCGCACCGTGTGGATGCGGCACGACGGCGGCATGCCCCTGCCCGCGCCTAGCGCAGCGCCGCGAGCACTTCCTGCAGCCGCGGCGGCAGCGGCGCCGGCCGGCGCGTGGCGCGGTCCACGTACACGTGCACGAAGTGGCCCTTGGCCACCGTGAGCGGCTCGCCGGCGAGGAACAGCCCGATCTCGTAGCGCACGCTGGAACTCCCGACGTGCGCCACCCGCAGGCCGCCTTCCACCACCTGCGGGAATTCCACCGGCGCGAAGTAGTTGCACTGCGTCTCGACCACCAGGCCGATGGTCTCGCCGTGCTGCACGTCGAGCGCGCCCTGCTCGATCAGGTGCGCGTTGACCACGGTATCGAACCAGCTGTAGTAGACGACGTTGTTCACGTGGCCGTAGGCATCGTTGTCCATCCAGCGGGTGGGAATGGCGCGGAAGGCCTTGTAGCCGGAGCGTCCTTCGGGCTGCGGCTTGCGGAAGGGTTCTTTCATCGCGCGCGATTCTGCCAGCGGCGCGCATAGCCTGCCGCGACGGCGAAGGTATTGACCTGCGCCTGTACGGTGTCCTCGATGCGGTGGCCGTAGCCGCCGGCCATGGCGAAGGCCAGCGGCACGCCGCGCTGCCAGGCCCAGTCGAACACGCGCCGGTCGCGCGCCTCCAGGCCGTTCCAGGTGAGCTTGAGCCGGCCCAGGCGGTCGCCCTCGTGCGGGTCGGCGCCGGCGAGGTAGATCACCAGGTGCGGATCGAAGCGCTGCGACAGCTCCTCCAGCGCGCGCTCGAGCGCCTGCAGGTAGGCCTCGTCGCCGGTGCCATCGGGCAGGTCGACGTCGAGGTCGCTCGCTTCCTTGCGGAAGGGAAAGTTCTTCTGCCCGTGCAGCGACAGCGTGAAGACGCTGGGGTCCCCGCGGAAGATGTGCGCCGTGCCGTTGCCCTGGTGCACGTCGAGGTCGACGATCGCCACGCGCAGCGGCCGGCGCGCCTCGGCCTGCACCAGCCGCGTGGCGACGGCGGCGTCATTGAAGACGCAGAAGCCGCCGCCGCGATCGGGATAGGCGTGGTGGGTGCCGCCGGCGAGGTTGGCGGCAATGCCCTCTTGCAGCGCAGTGCGGCAGGCGGCGATGGTGGCGCCGACGGAGCGCCGGGCCCGTTCGGCCATCGCGGGGCTCCAGGGAAAGCCGATCTCCCGCATCAGCCTGGGCTCGATCGAGCCGTCGGCGATCGCCTGGATGTAGCCGGGCGTGTGCACCAGCGCCAGCTGGCCGTCGGTGGCCGGCTCGGCGGGCTGGAGCGCGATGGCGGGCAGTTCCGCGGCAAGGCGGTCGCGCAGCAGCCGGTACTTGGCCATGGGAAAGCGGTGCCCGGGCGGCAGGGGCAGCACGAACTGGTCGGCATGGAAGGCCTGCATCGGCGCCATTGTCCGGGTCGTCGGGCCGCGGCGGAGAAGGGCGGACTGTGGCGCGGCGGCACGGAATTAGGGAACGCGGTCTAATCTTTTGCTGCATCGCAACAAAAAGGGCTTGCAATGCCGTCCGGCCCCCCTATACTTCTCTCCATGCTGCACTGCACCATGACGTGGGAAGCAAAAGCCCCGGCTTCAGCGCAGTTGGAAGAAGTACCGCCTCAACCCACTCACTGACATTCGGAGAAATCACAATGCTGACCGCTGAGCAACTGCTGGCCGCCCAGAAGGCGAACGTCGAAACCCTGTTCGGCCTGACCACCAAGGCCTTCGAAGGCGTCGAGAAGCTCGTCGAGCTGAACGTCACCGCGTCCAAGGCCGCGCTGGCCGAAGCCGCCGAGACCGCCCAATCCATGCTGAACGTCAAGGACGCGCAGGAACTGCTGGCCCTGCAGGCCGCCCTGTTCCAGCCCCTGGCCGAGAAGACCGCTGCCTACAGCCGCCACCTGTACGACATCACCTCCACCGCCGGTGCCGAGTTCAGCAAGACCTTCGAGAACCAGGTCGCCGATGCGCAGAAGAAGTTCCTGGCCGTGGTCGACAACGCCGCCAAGAACGCCCCGGCCGGTTCCGAGACCGCCGTCGCCGTGTTCAAGAGCGCCGTCGCCGCCGGCAACAACGCGCTCGAGTCCGTGCAGAAGGCCGTGAAGCAGGCTGCCGACGTGGCCGAAGCCAACTTCAACGCGGTGGCCAACACGGCCGTGAACGCCACCAAGACCGGCGCCAAGGCCAAGCGCGCCTGAGCTTGAAATCCGGGTTCCCGCCAGCACTTTTTGTGGAGCGGGAACTCTACCGACAAGACCGCGTTCGTCGGATACTGTGATCCAGCGAACGCAAGTTCTTCAAAGGTTGTCTCCTCGGGTCCTTTCGACACCTCACAGGTTCAGGGATCCATTAGCCCCAGTCGCAAGACTGGGGCTTTTTTCTTGACGCCCTCGGGGCGAGGGAGCGCAGCGACGCTCGCCCCCGTCGCAAGACTGGGGCTTTTTTCTTTCAAGGCGCATGCGCCTTCGCCTCCAGCGCCGCGCGCAGCTGCGGCAGCGCCGCCTGCATCGCCGCCCGCCCGGCCTCGATCGCGCGCCGCTTGCCCGCGAAATCGGCGCTGCTCATGCCGCGCAGCGCTGGCCGCACCACCACGTCGGCATCGCGCAGCTCCCAGGTGTTGATGCTCTTGCCCATGATGGCGAAGGTCTGCAGCAGGATCTGCAGCGGGTCGCCCGAAGGATTGCCCTCGGGCGCGCTGGAGATGTCCACCGCGATCACCAGCTCCGCGCCCATCTCGCGCGCGTAGCGCACCGGCACGGGCGAGACCAGCCCACCGTCCACGTACTCCCGGGTACCGATCTTCACCGGCAGGAACACCGCCGGCACCGCGCTGGAGGCGCGCACCGCGGTACCCGTGTCGCCGCGGCGGAACAGCACGCCCTGGCCCGTATTCAGGTCGGTTGCCACGATGCCGAGCGGCAGCGCCATGTTCTCGATCAGGCGATGCGCCACCTGCGTGTTGACGTAGCGCGCGAGCGCCTCGCCGCGCAGCACACCGCGGCTGAAGATCGGCAGCGTCCAGTCCGCGAACGCCGCCTCGTCCATCGCCATCGCCGTGGCCTGCAACTGCTGGCCGCCGCGCCCGCTCGCATAGAGCGCCGCCACCAGGCTGCCGGCCGACGTGCCCACCACGAGGTCGGGCCGGATGCCAGCCTCCTCCAGCACCTCGATCACGCCGACGTGCGCGAAACCGCGGGCCGCGCCGCCGCCGAGCGCCAGCCCCACCTTCGGCGGGACCTTGTGCACCACGGCCGGCGGCTGCGCGGGCGTCACCGCCACCGGCGGCGGCTTCGTCCCCGCGCAGCCCGCGACGAACACGGCCACCAGGACCCATTTGAGCTGGATCAAGCTTTGCTCAAATCGATTGAGAATGATTCGCGTTTGACCTATCATCGGCGCCAACCGTAACCCAGAACATTCCCCGAAAGGAAACCCCCGCCATGATCTCCAAGGCCGCAGGCATTGCCACGCTGCTCGTCGCCGCTGCCACGTCCGCGGGCGCGCAGGAACAGGTGCTCAACCTCTACTCGGCCCGCCACTACCCGACCGACGAGGCGCTGTACGGCAACTTCACCAAGGCCACGGGCATCAAGATCAACCGCGTCGATGCGGACGACGCCGGTATTCTGGCCCGCCTGAAGGCGGAGGGCGCCGCATCGCCCGCCGACGTGATCCTGCTGGTCGATGCCGCGCGCCTGTACAAGGGCGAGGTCGACGGCCTGTTCAGGCCAATCAAGTCCAAGGTGCTGGAGGATGCGATCCCGGCCCAGTACCGCTCCGCGTCCAGTGCCGAAGGCACGACCTGGTTCGGCTTCTCCACCCGCGCCCGCGTGATCGTCTACGACAAGGCGAAGGTCAAGCGCGAGGACGTGGACACCTACGAGGAACTCGCCGACCCGAAGAACAAGGGCAAGGTCTGCCTGCGCTCCGGCTCGCATCCCTACAACCTGTCGCTGTTCGGCGCCGTCACCGAGCACCTCGGCGAGCAGAAGGCCGAAGCCTGGCTGAAGGGCATCGTCGACAACATGGCCCGCGCACCCAAGGGCGGCGACACCGACCAGATCAAGGCCGTCGGCTCCGGCGAATGCCAGGTCGCCGTCAGCAACAGCTACTACGTGGCCCGCCTGATGCGCTCCGAGGCCGCGGCCGACAAGGCGCTGATGGAAAAGGTCGGCGTGGTGTTCCCGAACCAGAGCTCCTGGGGCACGCACGTCAACATCGCCGGCGGCGCCGTGGCGAAGAACAGCAAGAACACGGCCAACGCGATCAAGTTCCTCGAATACCTGTCCAGCCCCGAGGCGCAGAACCACTTCGCCAACGGCAACAACGAGTGGCCCACCGCCCGCGGCGTGAAGGTGAACAACCCCGCGCTCACCGCGCTCGGCGGCGGCGACTTCAAGGCCGAGACCATCCCGCTGGCCAAGGTCGGCGCCAACCAGGTCAAGGTGCAGCAGATGCTGGACCGCGTCGGCTTCAAGTAAAGGCTTCTTCGTCCTCCCCGCGCAGACGGGGATCCGGTCTCCCCCTCCTTCTCAGCCCTCCTCAGCCCGCCGCCCCCGCGGGCTTTTTTTTCGCCTTCCTCCATAATTGACGTTTACGTCAACGTCAGGACAGGAGAGCGCATGGAGATCCAGGGCAAGGCATTCATCGTCACCGGCGGCGCGTCGGGGCTGGGCGAAGGCACCGCCCGCATGCTGGCCGCGGCCGGCGGCAAGGTGGTGATCGCCGACATGCAGGTCGAGAAGGGCGAAGCCGTGGCCCGCGAGATCGGCGCCACCTTCGTCAAGTGCGACGTGACGCAGGAGGCCGACGGCCAGGCCGTGGTCGCGAAGGCGGTCTCCCTCGGCAAGCTGATGGGCCTGGTCAACTGCGCCGGCATCGCTCCCGCCGAGCGCACCGTCGGCAAGAGCGGGCCGCACAAGTTCGACGTGTTCACGCGCACGATCATGGTGAACCTGGTGGGCAGCTTCAACATGATCCGGCTCGCGGCCGACGCGATGGCGAAGAACGAGCCCGAGCCCACCGGCGAGCGCGGCTGCCTGATCTCCACCGCCTCGGTCGCAGCCTACGACGGCCAGATCGGCCAGGCGGCGTACAGCGCCTCCAAGGGCGGCGTGGTCGGCATGACGCTGCCGATCGCGCGCGACCTGGCGCGCAGCGGCATCCGCAACATGACGATCGCGCCCGGCATCTTCGGCACGCCCATGCTGTTCGGCATGCCCAAGGAAGTGCAGGACGCGCTGGCCGCCAGCGTGCCCTTCCCCTCGCGCCTGGGCACGCCCGAGGACTACGCGAAGCTCGCCAAACACATCTTCGAGAACGACATGCTCAACGGTGAGGTGATCCGCCTCGACGGCGCGATCCGGCTGGCGCCGAAGTAAGCCGGCGCGCGGCGCCGCCGCTCCGCGCTGCGGGCCGCGCAACCCGCGCGCGGACAAGCCCTGCCACGGGCGCACCGCACGCCCTACAGTGCGCGGATGCGCCGCCCCTTCCTCTCCTGGCTGGCCGCCGCCAGCCTGCTGGCCGCCTGCGCCAGCGCGCCCTCCGACTTCACCTACACCGTCCCGCAGCAGCCGGAGGCCGCCTCCGGCTTGACGGCCAAGCCCGGTTGGGCGACCACGAAGTTCGCGGTGGCGGCCGCCAATCCGCTCGCTACCGATGCCGGCTACCGGGTGCTCAAGGCGGGCGGCTCCGCGGTGGATGCGGCCATCGCCGTGCAGATGGTGCTGGCGCTAGTGGAGCCACAGTCCAGCGGCATCGGCGGCGGCACCTTCCTGCTGCACTTCGACGGCCGCGAGGTCGAAGCCTTCGACGGCCGCGAGACCGCGCCGGCGGCCGCCGACGAGCGACTCTTCCTCGGCGCCGACGGCAAGCCGCTCGCCTTCTACGACGCCGTCGTGGGTGGCCGCGCCGTCGGCGTGCCCGGCACGCTCCGCGTGCTGGAGATGGCGCACCGCCAATACGGCAAGCTGCCCTGGGCCACGCTGTTCCAGCCCGCCATCACGCTGGCCGAGAAGGGCTTTCGCGTCAGCCCGCGCCTGAACACCCTCTTGAAGAACGAGGCGCACCTGGCCAAGGACGCCACCGCGCGCGCGTACTTCTTCCAGGCCAACGGCGAACCCGTCGCCGTCGGCAGCACCCTGCGCAACCCCGAGCTCGCGGCGGTGCTGAGCCGCGTCGCCAGCGAAGGCGCGCGCGCGTTCTATGAAGGCGAGATCGCGCAGGCCATCGTCGACAAGGTCCGGCGGCATCCCTCGAATCCCGGCCGGCTCGCGCTGGCCGACCTCGCGGCCTACCAGCCGAAGAAGCGGGCGCCGATCTGCCACGACTACGCCGCGCGCGGGCGCGACTGGCGCATCTGCGGCTTCCCGCCACCGAGCTCCGGCGCCATCGCCATCGGCCAGATCCTCGGCATCCTGAACCACACCGACGCCGCCTCGCTGCCGCTGCAAGGCGGCCTGCCCTCGGCCGACTGGCTGCATCTCTACACCGAGGCCGCGCGCCTGGCCTTCGCCGACCGCGGCCAGTACCTGGCCGATCCCGACTTCGTGCAGCCGCCGGCGGGCCGCTGGACCAGCCTGCTCGATCCGGCCTACCTCGCTGCGCGCGCGCGCCTGATCGGCGAGCGCAGCATGAAGACCGCCCAACCCGGCACGCCCGGCGAGCGCACGAGCCGCTACGCGCCGGCGCCGGAGCAGGTGGAACACGGCACCTCGCACATCAGCATCGTGGACCCGTACGGGAACGCCGTGGCGATGACCACCACCATCGAGGACCAGTTCGGCGCCCGCCAGATGGTGCGCGGCTTCCTGTTGAACAACGAGCTCACCGATTTCAGCTTCGCGCCCGCCGACGCGCAGGGACGCCCGATCGCCAACCGGGTGCAGCCCGGCAAGCGGCCGCGCTCCTCGATGGCGCCGACCCTGGTGTTCGACAAGGCGACCGGCCAGCTCGTGGCCAGCGCCGGCAGCCCGGGCGGCGCGCTGATCATCCACTACACGGCCAAGACGCTCTACGGGATGCTGAACTGGGGCCTGGACGCGCAGCAGGCCATCGACCTGCCCAACTTCGGCTCCACCAACGGCCCCACGCTGCTGGAGCAGGGCCGCTTCCCGCCCGCCGTGGTGCATGCCCTGCAGGCGCGCGGCCACGAAGTCCGCGAGCTGGACATGACCAGCGGCCTGCAGGCCATCCAGCGCACGCCCACCGGCTGGTTCGGTGGTGCCGACCCGCGACGGGAAGGCGTGGTGATGGGGGACTAGCAGCCGGCTGACCGGCGACCAGGGATACCTAGTGCGTGACGGTCCCGGCCTGTTGCGCCGCCGCCGTTTCCCTGCGCTCGATGCGTTCGTATTCCGAGATCACCTGGGCGCCGAACAGCAGCAGCGTGGCCCCGATCTCCAGGCTGAACAGCACCACGATGGCGGTGGTCAGCGAGCCGTACACCACGTTCACCTGCGACAGGGTCGCGAAGTACCACACCAGCACGCGCCGCGTGATCTCCCACAGCAGGGTGGCGGTGATGCCCCCCAGCAGCGCGTGGCGCCACCAGAGCCGCCCGACGGGCATCACCATGTAGATCGAGGTGAGCAGGAACACCTCGCCGACGATGCCCAGCAAATACAGCAGCACGCCCGAGACGCCGTGCAGCGACCAGTCCTGCCCGAGGAAATGCACGCTGTCCTCGCCGATCGCCTGGATGCTGCCGGCCACCAGCGTGACCACGAGCAGGCCGAAGCCGAGCGTCACGATGTAGCAGTAGGGCAGCAGCGCCGAGACCACGAAGCGGCGCTTGCGGATGGCGAAGCGGTGCAGGAAGATCACGGCCATCGCCTTCTCCAGCACGGTGAAGGCGAGCGAGCTGAAGAACAGCATCGTGGCCAGCAGCACCCAGCCGATGAATTCCCGGTGCAGGACGAAGTTGTTCAGCTCGGTGACGACGGCCTGCGACTGGCCCGGCATCAGCCATTCGAGGTAGCGCCCGAGCGTCTGCAGCAGCTCGCGCTGGTCGACGAAGTGCGACAGCGCGATCACGGTCAGGATCAGCAGCGGCACCACGGAGAGCAGCGCGTAGTACGCCACCGCGCCGGCCAGCAGCAGGCCCTGGTTGCTCTTGAAGCCCTTGAGCACGCGCCGGAGGAACTCGCCGGGATGGGCGGCCACGTACGCGGCAGCAGGGCTCAGCACAGGCATGGCGGCGAGTATGCCGCCGCGCAGGGGATTCGGGGGCCGGCCCTCACCCCTGCCCTCTCCCGCAAGCGGGAGAGGGAGAAAGGCCGTCAGACGTCGATCGCCGTGGCCGAGCCGGCCTTGCGCCGCAGTTCGAACTTCTGGATCTTGCCGGTCGAGGTCTTGGGCAGCTCGCCGAACACGATCGCCTTCGGCACCTTGAAGCCCGCCAGGTGCTTCTTGCAGTGCGCCACCAGGTCCTCCGGCGTCACCGTCGCGCCCGGCTTGATCTCCACGAACGCGCAAGGCGTCTCGCCCCACTTCGGGTCCGGCTTGGCGACCACGGCGGCGGCGAGCACGGCCGGATGCCGGTACAGCACGTCCTCCACCTCGATCGAGGAGATGTTCTCGCCGCCCGAGATGATGATGTCCTTGCTGCGGTCCTTGATCTTGATGTAGCCGTCCGGGTACTGCACCGCCAGGTCGCCGGTGTGGTACCAGCCGCCCGCGAACGCCTCCTGCGTGGCCTTGGCGTTCTTCAGGTAGCCCTTCATCGTGATGTTGCCGCGGAACATGATCTCGCCCATGGTCTCGCCGTCCCAGGGCACCGGTTCCAGGGTCATCGGGTCCAGCACGCGGGCGGCGCGCTGCAGGTGGTAGCGCACGCCCTGGCGCGCGTTCAGCCGCGCCCGCTCGCCGATGTCCACGCCTTCCCATTCCTCGTGCTTGGCGCAGACGGTGGCGGGGCCGTAGACCTCGGTGAGCCCGTAGACGTGCGTCAGGTCGAAGCCCAGGGTCTCCATGCCTTCGATCAGCGCGGCCGGCGGCGCCGCGCCCGCCACCATCGCCTTGACGCCGCGCGGCAGGCCCTGCTTCATCTCCGCCGGCGCGTTGACCAGCAGGCCGTGCACGATCGGGGCGCCGCAGTAGTGCGTGACGCCGTGCTCGCGGATGGCGTCGATCATCGCCTTCGCCTCCACCCGCCGCAGGCAGACGTTGACGCCCGCCCGCGCGGCGATGGTCCAGGGGAAGCACCAGCCGTTGCAGTGGAACATGGGCAGCGTCCACATGTAGACCGCGTGCTTGGGCAGGTCCCACTCGAGGATGTTGGAGATCGCGTTGATCGCCGCGCCGCGGTGGTGGTAGACCACGCCCTTGGGGTTGCCGGTGGTGCCGCTGGTGTAGTTCAGCGCGATGGCGTCCCATTCGTCGCCCGGCAGCTCCCAGGCGAACGCCGGGTCGCCGCCGGCCAGGAAGTCCTCGTAGGTGGTGCTGCCGATGCGCTGCGCCGGGCCGGCGAAGAGCGCGTCCTCGACGTCGATCACCAGCAGCGGCCGGCCGCCTTCCTTGCGCAGCGCGAGCGCCTTCTGCATCACGGGCGCGAACTCGGGATCGACGATCACCGCCCGCGCCTCGCCGTGTTCCAGCATGAAGGCGATGGCCTCGGGATCGAGCCGGGTGTTGAGCGTGTTGAGCACCGCGCCCGCCATCGGGACGCCGAAGTGCGCCTCCACCATGGGCGGCGTGTTGGGCAGCATCACGGCCACCGTGTCGCCCTTGCCGAGCCCGGCGCGCTGCAGCGCGCTGGCCAGGCGGCGGCAGCGCTCGTAGGTCTGCAGCCAGGTGCGGCGCAGCGAACCGTGCACGATCGCCGTGCGTTGCGGATAAACCTCCGCCGCGCGCTCCAGGAACGAGAGCGGCGACAGCGGCGCGAAGTTGGCCGCATTGCGCGGCAGGTCCTGGTCGAAAATGCTGGACATGACCCTTCTCCGATGGTTGTGAGCCCTGGGGCGGGCCGGCACCGAGGTTAGCCCCGATCCGGCTCCAAGCACAATGCACAGGTAGAAGTCCCCAGCCCCATGGCCATTCCCCAGAATTTCATCCAGGACCTGCTCTCGCGCGCCGACATCGTGGAGATCGTCGGCCGCCACGTGCAGCTGAAGAAGGGCGGGGCGAACTACCTGGGGCTGTGCCCCTTCCACGGCGAGAAGACCCCCTCCTTCACCGTGAGCCCGGCCAAGCAGTTCTATCACTGCTTCGGTTGCGGCAAGCACGGTAACGCCATCGGCTTTCTGATGGATTACGGGGCGATGAATTTCGTCGAGGCGGTGAAGGACCTCGCCGGGCAGTACGGCCTGCAGGTGCCGGAGGACGAGCGTTCGCCGGAGGACCGGGCCCGCGCGGCGCAGCAGCGCGAGCGGCAGCAGACCCTCACCGACGTGCTGGAGAAAGCCGGCGCCGCCTACCGCAAGCACCTGCGCAGCGCGCCGCGCGCCATCGCCTACTTCAAGGGCCGCGGCGTCTCCGGCGAGATCGCCAGGCAGTTCGGCCTCGGCTACGCGCCGGAGGGCTGGCGCACCCTGGCCAGCGTGTTCCCGAACTACGACGACCCGCTGCTGGCCGAAAGCGGGCTGGTGATCGTCAACGAGGAAGAGGACAAGCGCTACGACCGCTTCCGCGACCGGGTGATGTTCCCGATCCGCAACGTCAAGGGCGAGTGCATCGGCTTCGGCGGCCGGGTGCTGGGCGATGGCACCCCCAAGTACCTCAATTCGCCCGAGACGCCGGTCTTCAGCAAGGGCCGCGAGCTCTATGGCCTGTTCGAGGCCCGCAGTGCCATCCACGA
The DNA here is from genome assembly GCF_035706265.1 of Ramlibacter sp. Lineage (GTDB taxonomy): Bacteria > Pseudomonadota > Gammaproteobacteria > Burkholderiales > Burkholderiaceae_C > Ramlibacter. Next base: position 15,656 of record NZ_DASSVG010000619.1, read on the forward strand.
ACAGGGCTTCGTGCTGGTGACCGAGGGCTACATGGACGTGGTGGCGCTGGCCCAGCTGGGCTTCCCCAATGCCGTCGCCACCCTGGGCACGGCCTGCACCACCGACCACGTCCAGAAGCTGTTCCGCTTCACCGACCACGTGGTCTTCAGCTTCGACGGCGACGCCGCCGGCAGGCGCGCGGCCCGCAAGGCCCTGGACGGCGCCCTGCCCTACGCGCAGGACACCCGCACGGTGAAGTTCCTGTTCCTGCCGCCGGAACACGACCCGGACAGCTACATCCGCGCCCACGGCCAGGAGGCCTTCGCCCGCTTCGTGCGCCAGGCCGTGCCGCTTTCGACCTTCCTGCTGGAGGCGGCCGCCGAGGACTGCGACCTTGCAACGGCGGAGGGCCGCTCCCATATGGTCAGCAACGCCGGGCCGTTGTGGAAGCAGCTGCCGGACGGGGCGCTGAAGCGCCAGCTGCTGGGGGAGATCGCCGAGCGGGCCCAGCTCGGGCCGCAGGAACTGCTGGAACTCTGGGGCGTCGCCGAGCGCAGGGGCGGCGAGCGCCAGCGCCGCCGCGGCAGCGCCGACGCGCCTTACCGCAAGCGGGCCTACGGCGCGGGCCAGCGCCATGCGGTGAAGCCGCCGGCCATCGCCTTCGCCGAACAGGTGGCGCTGATGGTCCTGCGCAACACGGGCACCTGGCACGCGCTGACCGACGCCGACCACCACCTCCTGTGCGAGCTGCCGGCGCCCGTCGGCGACCTGTTCTCCTGGATCGACACCCGGTTCCACGAGCACGGGGGCGAGCCCTGGGCCGTGCTGCAGCTGGCGCTGGAGGGGCAGCCGTTCGCGGAGCTGGCCAACCGGCTGGTCGACCTGGACAACATGCAGCCGATCGGCCGGGCGGTGGAAGTGGTGGATTTCGGCGAGCGCGACCTGCGCCGGGCGCTGGCGGAAATCCAGCTGGACGCCCTCAATGGCGAGGAGGAGCGGGTGCTGAAGCTGCCCGCCTCCGACCCTTCGCGCACCGAGCAGCTTTACGACATCACCCGCCGCAAGCAGGCCCTGTTGAAGCTGAGCCGCAACGTCCCGGCTTGAAATTCCGGCACTTTGGTATAATTTAGGGTTTGCTAGCGGCAAGAGCGACAGCAGCACCTCCGGACCGGCCAGCGCTTCGAGAAGCGTCCCCCACAGCGGGCCCAGGCCACCCCACCGCAAGGACTGCACCCCAAATGTTCGCCCACCCATCTTGCCCGCCGGAGAGGCCGAGGTCGGCCTCGGTCCGTCCCCGCGCCGGGATTCGCGGCGCTGTTTAAGTAGCTGCTGTACGCATTCGAGGTCTCATGCCCGTTCAAAAGTCCGCGAAGCCCGTTGTTGTTGGGAAACCCGACGACCGAAAGACACTCAAACCCACATCCCAGACCGCCGCCAAGGCCCAGCTGAAAGTCGTCAAGAGCGATTCGAAGCCGGATCCGAAGTCCGCAACGAAAGTAGCCCAACCCGTGCCCACCAAGTCGTCCGCCAAGGCCGAAAAGGCCCCCGCCAAGGAAGAAACCAAGAAGACCGTCAAGGCCGTTGCGGCCGAAGAGCCGGCCAAGAAGAAGCCGGGCCGGCCGCCCAAGGCGACGGCCGAGGTCGACACGCCGCCCAAGGCCACCGGCGGCGCCAAGCGGGGCCGCAAGCCCAAGGCCGCCGAGCCCAAGGCCGCGGCCGAGGACGACGAGGACCTGGGCGACGTCGAGGCCGATTTCGAGGACAGCGAACCCGCCGTCGAGGAGCCGGTGGCGGCCGTCGAGAAGGCCAAGCCGCTGCGCATGAAGATCAGCAAGGCGAAGGAACGCGCCTTGATGAAGGAATTCGGCCTGGACGAGACCGTCCTGACCGAAGAGGAAATGCTCAAGCGCCGCCAGCGCTTGAAGATGCTGATCAAGCTGGGCAAGACGCGCGGCTACCTGACGCACGCCGAGATCTCCGACCACCTGCCCGACAAGCTGGTGGACGCCGAGACGCTGGAAGTCGTCGTCTCGATGCTCAACGACATGGGCGTGGCCGTCTACGAACAGACGCCCGACGCCGAGACGCTGCTGCTCACGAACACCGGCCCGACCGCCGCCACCGAGGAGGAAGCGGAGGAGGAAGCCGAAGCCGCCCTGTCCACCGTCGACAGCGAATTCGGCCGCACGACCGACCCGGTGCGCATGTACATGCGCGAGATGGGCACGGTGGAACTGCTCACGCGCGAGGGCGAGATCGAGATCGCCAAGCGCATCGAGGGCGGCCTGCAGGCGATGATGGAAGCCATCTCCGCCTCGCCCGCCACGATCCACGAGATCCTGAAGATGGCCGGCGAGATCCGCGAGGGCAAGCTGGTGATCTCCACCATCGTCGACGGCTTCTCCAACCCGAACGAGGCCGACGACTACGTCGCCGAGGAAGACTTCGACGAGTTCGATGCCGACGACGACGACGACGGCTCCGGCGGCTCCAAGGCGCTGACCAAGAAGCTCGAGGAGCTGAAGGCCGCCGCGCTCGAGAAGTTCGACCGGATCGCCGAGCTGTTCGAGAAGGTGCACAAGGTCTACGAGAAGGAAGGCTGGGGCACGCCGCACTACCACAAGGCGCAGCACGCCCTGTCCGAGGAGCTGATGACCATCCGCTTCACGGCCAAGACGATCGAGAAGCTGTGCGACATGGTGCGCTCGCAGGTCGACGACATCCGCAAGAAGGAACGCGAGCTGCGCCGCATCATCGTGGACAAGTGCGGCATGCCGCAGGAAACCTTCGTCAAGGAGTTCCCGCCCAACCTGCTGAACCTGCGCTGGGTGGAGAAGCAGGCCACCCTGGGCAAGCCGTGGAGCGCCGTCATCCAGCGCAACATCCCGGCCATCCAGGAGCTGCAGCAGAAGCTGATCGACCTGCAGTCCAACGTGGTCGTGCCGCTGCACGAGCTCAAGGAGATCAATCGCCGCATGAACGAGGGCGAGGCCTCGTCGCGCGAAGCGAAGAAGGAGATGATCGAGGCCAACCTGCGCCTCGTGATCTCGATCGCCAAGAAGTACACCAACCGCGGCCTGCAGTTCCTGGACCTGATCCAGGAAGGCAACATCGGCCTGATGAAGGCGGTGGACAAGTTCGAATACCGCCGCGGCTACAAATTCTCGACCTATGCCACCTGGTGGATCCGGCAGGCCATCACGCGCTCGATCGCGGACCAGGCCCGCACGATCCGCATCCCGGTGCACATGATCGAGACGATCAACAAGATGAACCGCATCTCGCGCCAGCACCTGCAGGAGTTCGGCTTCGAGCCGGACGCCAGCATCCTGGCGGCCAAGATGGAGATCCCGGAAGACAAGATCCGCAAGATCATGAAGATCGCCAAGGAGCCGATCTCCATGGAGACGCCGATCGGCGACGACGACGATTCCCACCTGGGCGATTTCATCGAGGACACCGGCAACACCGCGCCGATCGAGGCCGCCATGCAGGCGGGCCTGCGCGACGTGGTGAAGGACATCCTCGATTCGCTGACCCCGCGCGAGGCCAAGGTGCTGCGCATGCGCTTCGGCATCGAGATGAGCACGGACCACACGCTGGAGGAAGTCGGCAAGCAGTTCGACGTCACCCGCGAGCGGATCCGCCAGATCGAGGCCAAGGCGCTGCGCAAGCTCAAGCACCCGAGCCGTTCGGACAAGCTGCGGTCGTTCATCGATACGCTCTGACCCGTCCGGTCGTTCCCGCGCAGGCGGGAACCCAGGGCATCCAAGCGGCCTGCGGGCCGCTTTCTTTTTGGCGAGGCGGGCCTTCCCGTAGGCTGGGGCGGCGCCAGCCGCCGAAGGTGAGCCCTGCGAACCCCAGCGCCTGCGGAGCAGCCTACGCCCGCGCGCTCCGGGCCAATGCCGCGAGCTCCTGCGGTCCCTCCGGCCGCACCGCAATCGGCGTCACCGCGGCACTCGCCGCC
>NZ_DASSVG010000620.1:0-6071 GCF_035706265.1 Ramlibacter sp.
TCGCGCAGCAGCTGAATTCGGGAGCACTGGATTCCCGCCTGCGCGGGAATGACGGGGACGACGGTCTACGAAGCGCGGATGCGAGCCCGCTCCTCCTCCTGCAGCCGCAGCACCCGGCGCTGCACCTTGCCGGTGGTGGTCATGGGCAGCGCCTCGATGAACTCGATCTCCTTCGGGTACTCGTAGGGCGCGAGCTTGTCGCGCACGTGCGTCTGCAGTTCGGCCACGAGGTCGGCGTCGAAGCTCGCCTGGCCGCGCGTGGTGATCGCACGCGCCTCGGCCACCTGCGGCGCGAGCACCACGTAGGCCTTCACCAGTGCACCGCGCTCCGCGTCCGGCTTGGGCACCACCGCTGCGTTCACCACGGCCGGGTGCTTCACCAGGCAGTTCTCGATCTCGCTCGGCCCGATGCGATAGCCGGCCGCCTTGAACACGTCGTCGGCGCGGCCCTGGTACCACAGGTAGCCTTCGGCGTCGCGCGTGGCCAGGTCGCCGGTGCGGCACCAGTCGCCGGTGAACTTGCGCCGCGTCGCATCCTCGTTCTTCCAGTAGCCGAGGAAGAAGATCGGGTCCGGGTCGCCGTGCACGTCGTAGCGGTTCACCGCCACCTCGCCCGTCACGCCCGGCGGGCATTCCTTGCCCTCGTCGTCGATCACGGCGACGCGGTGGCCGGGATAGGGCCGGCCCATGCTGTTGGGGCGCGCCGGCCAGCCGACGCCCTGCTCCGTGTGGCCGTTCAGCGCGCAGTTGCCCACCACGTAGTTGATCTCGGTCTGGCCGAACATCTCGTTGACGATGACGCCCAGCTGCTCGCGGCAGTAGTTGAAGACGGCGTCGCCCACCGCCTCGCCCGCGCTCATGATCGCCTGCAGCTGGAGCGCGAACTGCGCGCGCGGCTCGGGGTACGCCTTCATCATCGCCTTCAGCGCGGTGGGGAAGAGGAACGTGTGCGTGACCCCGTGCTCCTGCATCAGCGTGAACGCGGTCTCGGGATGGAAGCGCGCGTTGCAGGCGACGATGGGCCGGCCGAAGTACAGGGACGGCAGCAGCGCGTCCATCAAGCCGCCAGTCCACGCCCAGTCCGCCGGCGACCAGAACACGGCGTCGCTGTGCGACCCGGGCCGCAGCGGATCGAAGCCGAACCAGTTCTGGCTGCACACGAAGCCCGGCAGGTTGCCGATCAGCGCCCGGTGCGGGATCAGCGCGCCCTTGGGCGGGCCGGTGGTCCCGCTGGTGTAGATCAGCACCGCGCCGTCGTCCGCATGCGTGTGCACCGGCGCGAACTCCGGTTCGAGCAGCGCGCGCTGCGCCTCCCACGCGATGTCGGCCTGCGCCGCCGCGCCGCCCACGCCCACCACTTCGCGCAGCAGTGGGCATTGCGCGCGCACCTGCGCCACGTTGGCGATCGCGCTCTCGTCGCAGATCGCTGCCACGGCCTCGCTGTCCTGCAGCCGGTATTCCAGCGCGTCGGGGCCGAACAGCATCGACAGCGGCATCGCCACCGCACCGAGCTGCAGCACCGCCATGTAGGCGATCGCGGTCTCGAAGCGCTGCGGCATCACGATCGCCACCCGGTCGCCGCGCCGCACGCCCAGGCCCACCAGCAGGTTGCTCATCGCGTTGGCTTCCTGCTGCAGCTGCGCGAAGGTGAGCGTCTCGCGCCGAGGACCGTGGGCGATGATGGCCACGCGTTGCGCGGCATCGGGTTCGGCGGCCCAGCGCGCGCAGCAGGCCTGCGCGATGTTGAAGGAATCCGGCACCTGCCAGCCGAAGCCGCGGTGCATGGCCTCCCAGTTGTCCCTGCCTTGACTGCGGTCCATCGCGCCCTCCTTATGATCGCCCGAATGTACCAACCGAAGAGAGCGTCCCGCAGCGAGTTTGTCCCGATCCGGAACCTGCGCTATCACGTGCGCCTGTGGGGCCAGCCCCGTGCCGGCGAGCCGCCGCTGGTAATGGTCCACGGCTGGATGGACGTGGCTGCGTCCTGGCAGTTCGTGGTGGACGCCTTCGCGCGCGAGCGCTTCGTGATCGCGCCGGACTGGCGCGGCTTCGGGCTGACCGAGCTGGCGCCGACCGACAACTACTGGTTCCCCGACTACCTCGCCGACCTCGACCTGCTGCTCGATCACTACGCGGGCGAGGCCCCGGTGGACCTGGTGGGCCACAGCATGGGCGGCAACATCGCGATGCTCTACGCCGGCGTGCGGCCGCAGCGCATCCGCCGGCTGGTGAACCTGGAGGGCTTCGGCATGGCGGCCACCCAGCCGGAACAGGCGCCCGGCCGCTACGCCAAGTGGATCGACGAGCTCAAGGCCCACCACCGCGGCGAGCTGGCCCTGACGTCCTATGCCTCGCTGGAAGGGGTGGCGCAACGCCTGATGAAGACCAACCGCCGGCTGCCCGCCGACAAGGCCGAGTGGCTGGCGCGGCACTGGGCCCGGCAGGACCAGGACGGCCGCTGGCACGTGCTCGGCGATGCGGCCCACAAGATCGTCAACGCCAACCTCTACCGCGTGGACGAGGTGCTGGCCACCTATCGCCGCATCGCCGCTCCGCTGCTCAGCATCCAGGCCAGCGACGACAGCCTCGGCCAATGGTGGAAGGGCCGCTATACCCTGGCCGAGTACCACGAACGATTGAAGGCGGTGTCCGACGTGCGGCTGGGCCAGGTGGACGACGCCGGCCACATGCTGCACCACGATCGCCCGGCCGAGGTGGCCAAGCTGATCGAGGAATTCCTGCAGGGGCTTCCTGGGGATATCCCTCACTGAGCCGCAGCCTGCGCGCAGTGGAACGTGAAATTTTCCATCTGCCGCTGGGCTTGCAACCAATGGTTCGTAACAACGCTTGCCGTAGGAGTCGTCCTACCTCATAGTCGGGATTCCTTGATGAGGGGTCTCTTCGATGTGGAAGTCGGCTGTGGCCGCGCTGCTGGCGGCTGTTGCGTTCGCTCCGGCCCAGGCTCAGACCGATGAGTTCGAGCAGGGCATGAACACGATGTGGGAAGTGCTCTGGCACCAGAGCGGCACGCCCACGCGCCTCGTGCGCTGGGAGCAGGACATCAAGGTCCGCATCTACGGCATCAACCTCAACGCCCACAAGCAGCACACGCTGCAGGCCCTGCGCGACGCCGGCGCCGAAGCCGGCGTGCGGGTGATCGACGTGAGCGACCGGCCCGATGCCGCCCAGGTGGCCAACGTCAGCATCGAGATCACGCCGGACAACATGCTGGAAGACAACCAGCCCTGCGTGACCTACCTGAATTTCCAGACCGAGACCAGGATCGACTCGGCCGCCATGCAGATGCGCAACCGCGATGCCTGGCGCTGCGCCTACCACGAGTCCATGCACGTCATGGGCGTGCGCGGCCACCCGGCCGGCAAGACGGTCCTGAGCTATTTCCCGACCCAGGTCGACGGCCTGCTGCCGCTCGACAAGGCGATGCTGCGCGCCTGGTACTCGCCCCGCATGCGCGGCGGCATGACGCCCTTCGAGGTGCTGCCGGTGCTGGCCGACGAACTGGTCGCCACCATGCCCGACCGGGAGAAGGCGGCGCAGGCCCGCGACCGCTTCTTCGCCCGCACGATCGAGCAGATGCAGGCCTTCGCGGACGGCAAGGGCGACGTGCCGATGATCGTCAAGCGCTCGGGCAAGTCCACCGAGGAAGGCATCCGCTTCGGCCGGATGGAAATGAGCTATTTCCTCGGCGTCGCCTACCTCGAAGGCGTGACGGTCCCGCAGGACCCGAACCTGGCCGTGCGCTGGCTGCAGCGGGCCGCCACCCTGGGCAGCCGCACCGCGCAGGCCCGCCTGGGCGCCGCCACGGCACGCTGATCCGCCTCCGTCATCCCGCGCACACGCGGGAATGACCCAAGGCTGCGCTGGCCCACGGCCCAGCGGATTTCCGGCACACTGGCCGGCTCCCCTGCGCCATCCATGCACCTCGCCAGCCCTCACGCTTCCGGCAGCTTCCGCCGCATCCTGACCCGCAACGTCGCCCTGCCGCTCGTGCTCGGCGTGGTGAGCGCGCTGGTCTTCATCTCGCTCCTGCTCTACCTCGCCAACGTGATCGGCGAGGTGCAGGCGAGCGACGAGCTCCTGTCGCACACCTCGCTCGCCCAGCGCCACGACCTCGACATGGAATCGGGCGTGCGCGGCTTCCTGCTCAATGGCGACGAGCAGTACCTGCAGCAGCACGACCGCGCGGCGGAGCTGCTCGCGCCCGAGATGGAGGGGCTGAAGCAGTCCGTCGCCAACAAGCCGGACCAGCTGGCGCGCCTGCGCCGCATCGAGACCTTCCAGGCCTCCTGGCGCGACTACGCCCGCGACCGCATCGCGCAGAAGCGGCGCGATCCGCAGGGCTTCATTTCCGCCAGCCAGGGCCGGGAGCTGAAGGACCGCATCCGGGCCGAATTCGACGACTTCATCGCGGTGGAGCGGCGCGCCCGGGCCGAACGCATCCAGTCGACCAACCGCAATGCGACGGTCACCGGCGGCGCGTTCGTGCTGTTCATGCTGGGCACCGGGGCCCTGCTCGCCTGGCGCGGACGGCGCGAGCTCCTGGGCCTGTCCTCCACCTACGAAACACTGATGCAGGAGCAGCAGCGCCAGGCCGAGACGCTGCAGGCGGAGGCCTGGCTGCGCGAGGGCCAGTCGCGCCTGACGGAGCAGCTGGCCGGCGAGCAGGAACTGCGGGCGGTGGGCCACGCCGCCCTGCAGGCGCTCGCCGATTACCTGGACTGCCGCGTCGGCGCGCTCTATACCCCCGAGCCGGGCGGTCTGCGCCTGGCCGCGACCTGGGGCTGGGCGCAGGATGCCGGCCAGGTGGGCGACTGGCTGCCCGAAGGCCGCACCCTGGTGACCGAATGCGCCGCCCAGCGCAAGCAGATCGCGCTGCAGGACCTGCCCGCGGGCTACCTGCGCGTGAGCACCGGCCTGGGTGAGAGCGACGTGCGCTCGGTGCTGCTGGCGCCGGTGCAGCACGAGGGGCGGCTGGCCGGCGTGCTGGAACTCGGGTGGATGCGGCCGCTGGAGCCGCGCGACGGCGAGCTGCTGCGCGCCATCGGCAGCAACCTGGGCGCCTCCATCGAATCGGCACGCTACCGCCAGCGGCTGCAGGAGGCGCTCTCGCGCACGCAGCAGCTCAACGAGGAACTGCAGGTGCAGCAGGAGGAACTGCGCACGGCCAACGAGGAGCTCGCCGAACAGTCCAAGGCGCTGCAGGAATCGCAGGCGCACCTGGAAAGCCAGCAGGCGGAGCTGGAACAGACCAATGCGCAACTCGCCGAACAGGCCCTGCGCCTGGAAACGCAGCGCGACCAGCTGCGCGAGGCGCAGGCCGCGCTGCAGGAGCGTGCCGAGGAACTGCAGCGGGCCAGCCGCTACAAGTCCGAGTTCCTCGCCAACATGTCGCACGAGCTGCGCACGCCCTTGAACAGCTCGCTGATCCTGGCGCGCCTGCTGGCCGACAACCCGCAGGGCAACCTGACGGAGGAACAGGTCAAGTTCGCCGACTCCATCCACTCCTCCGGCAACGACCTGCTGAACCTGATCAACGACATCCTCGACATCGCGAAGGTCGAGGCCGGCAAGCTGGAGGTGCGGCCGGAGGTTGCCGCCATCGGCTCGGTGTGCGAAGGCCTGAAGACCATGTTCGAGCCGCTCGCGGCGCGCAAGGGCCTGCAGTTGCAGGTGGAGGTGGCGCCGGACGTGCCGCCCAGCATGCACACCGACCGCCAGCGGCTGGAGCAGATCCTGCGCAACCTGCTGGCCAACGCCGTCAAGTTCACCGAGCGCGGCGGCGTGGCGCTGCGGGTGCGCACCGAGGGCGCGGACCGCGTGGCCTTCGAGGTGCGCGACAGCGGCATCGGCATCGACGCCTCGCAGCACGAGGCCATCTTCGAGGCCTTCCGCCAGGCCGACGGCACCACCAACCGCAAGTACGGCGGCACCGGCCTGGGCCTCTCGATCTCGCGCGACCTGGCGCGCCTGCTCGGGGGCGACATCACCGTGGCCAGCGCGCCCGGCGCCGGCAGCACCTTCACGGTGGTCCTGCCGCTGGAATACCAGCC
>NZ_DASSVG010000621.1:0-9270 GCF_035706265.1 Ramlibacter sp.
TGCCGGAGAAGCGCCCCGGCCTCGACGCGCTGATCGACGTGCTGGCCCCGATCGCCGTCGATGCGCCGGTGGCGGGCGAACTGGCCCTGTCCGTGCTGCCGCCGACGCGGCGCGCCGGCAGCAAGCCCTTCGCCATCGAGGGCCGCAACGAGGGCTCGGGCGACTGGGAGATGCCACGCGCCGGCCAGCGCTACACGGCCTTCCAGGCCGGCGTGCAGCTGGCCAACCGCAACGGCGCGCTCAACGAGATCGAGTTCTCCGAATTCGTGATGAAGGCGCAGGCCTTCGCCGACGCAGTGAACGGCGAGGCGGCCTTCCCCGAGATGCGCGACGAGGTGGGGCGGGCGCGCGAACTGGACCAGTTCGCCAGCGCCCACGATGCCCAATTGAGCTTCACGCTGCGGGCGCGCAATGCGGCCTGGAGCCCCGGCTACGTGCAGCAGAACGCCGCCCGGCTCGGCTTCGTGGCCGGCGCGATTCCCGGCCGCCTGGTGCTGCCGGCCGGCGTGCCGGGCGGCGCACCGGTGCTGGGACTGGCCTTCTCGACCCAGGCCGCCCTGGCCGACGACCCGGCCCACTCCGCCATCCGCGAGCTGATCCTGAGCCTGGACGTGCCGCAGGTGCCGCGCGCGGAACAGCCCTTCGTGCGCATGCGCGAGGCGGCGGTGGCGCTGGCCGCCTCCATGGACGGCCTCATCACCGATGCCGACGGCCGCGTGATCCCGGCCGAGGCGCTGGACGCGATCGGCTCCGACCTGGAGCAGCTGTACGACACGCTCGATGCGCGCGACCTGTCGGCGGGTTCGCCGCAGGCGCGCAGACTCTTTTCATGACCATTCCCGTTGCGATCCAGGAGCGCGCGGACGCCCTGCGCGAGCTGCTGCACCACCACGCCCACCAGTACTACGTGCTCGATGCGCCGGAGATCCCGGACGCCGAATACGACAAGCTGTTCGGCGAGCTGCAGTCGCTGGAGGAACAGTATCCGGCGCTGCGCACGCCCGATTCGCCCACCCAGCGCGTCGGCGGCCAGGCGCTCGACGTGTTCGCCAAGGTGCGCCACAAGGTGCCGATGCTGTCGATCCGCACCGAGACCGACATCGAGGCGAGCGGCGCGCGCAACTTCGACGCCCGGGTGCGGCGCGAGCTGGGGCTGAAGGACGGCGATCCGCCGGTGGAATACGTCGCCGAACTGAAGTTCGACGGCCTGGCGATCAGCCTGCGCTACGAGCACGGCGTGCTGGTGCAGGCCGCCACCCGCGGCGACGGCGAGATCGGCGAGGACGTGACGCAGAACATCCGCACGATCGGGCAGATTCCGTTGCGGCTGCGCAAGGCGCCCCCCGTCCTCGAAGTCCGCGGCGAGGTCTACATGCGGCGCGACGACTTCGAGCGGCTCAACGAGCAGCAGCGCGAGCGGATCGCCCAGGGCGCGAAGAACGAGAAGACCTTCGTCAACCCGCGCAACGCCGCCGCCGGCGCCGTGCGCCAGCTCGATCCCTCCATCGCCCGCCGCCGGCCCCTGAGCTTCTACGCCTACGGCTGGGGCGAGATCGAAGGCGGCCCGGTTTTCGAGACCCACTACGAGATGCTGCAGGCGCTCAAGGGTTGGGGCTTTCCCGTCTCGGAGCGCACCGTGCTCGCCCGCGGCGCCGACGAACTCGTGGCCTACCACCAGGCCGTGGGCCGCGACCGCGACGCGCTGCCCTTCGACATCGACGGCGTCGTCTACAAGGTCAACAGCCTGGCGCTGCAGAAGCAGCTGGGTTTCGTCACCCGCGAGCCGCGCTGGGCGGTGGCGCACAAGTTCCCGGCCCAGGAGCAGCTCACGACGGTGGAATCCATCGACGTCTACGTGGGCCGCACCGGCAAGCTGACGCCGGTGGCGCGGCTCGCGCCGGTGTTCGTCGGCGGCGTGACTGTCACCAACGCGACGCTGCACAACGAGGACGAGGTCCACCGCAAGGACGTGCGCGTGGGCGACACGGTGATCGTGCGGCGCGCCGGCGACGTGATCCCGGAAGTGGTGGCGGTGGTGGCCGAGAAGCGCGTGCCGCACGCGCCGGAGTTCCACATGCCCACGCACTGCCCGGTGTGCGGCTCGGAGGCGGTGCGCGAGGAGGGCGAGGCGGACCACCGCTGCACCGGCGGCCTGTTCTGCAGCGCCCAGCGCAAGCACGCGATCCTGCACTTCGCCCAGCGCCGCGCGCTGGACATCGAAGGCCTGGGCGAGAAGCTGGTCGACCAGCTGGTGGAAACCAACGTGATCCGCGTGCTGCCGGACCTCTATCGCCTCGGCCTGCAGGGCCTGGTGGCGCTCGAACGCATGGGCGAGAAATCGGCGCAGAACCTGCTCGCCGCGCTGGAGCAGTCCAAGTCCACCACCTTGCCGCGCTTCCTCTACGGGCTGGGCATCCGGCACGTGGGCGAATCCACCGCGCGCGACCTCGCGCGCCACTTCGGCAAGCTGGACGCCATCATGGACGCCGACGTGGCGCAGTTGCTGGAGGTGCCCGACGTCGGGCCGGTGGTGGCCGAGAGCATCCATGCCTTCTTCCAGCAGCCGCACAACCGCGAGGTGATCGAGCAGCTGCGCGCCTGCGGCGTGCACTGGCAGGAAGGCGAGCCGGCGGTGCAGGCGCCCAAGCCGCTGGCCGGCAAGACCGTGGTGCTCACCGGGACACTGCCGAACCTCTCGCGCGACCAGGCCAAGGAACTGCTGGAGGCCGCCGGCGCCAAGGTGGCCGGCTCCGTCAGCAAGAAGACCGACTATGTCGTCGCCGGCGCCGAGGCCGGCAGCAAGTTGGACAAGGCGCGCGAGCTCGGGGTGGCGGTGCTGGACGAAGAGGGGCTGCGCGGCCTGCTCGGTTCGTAGACTGCCGCCGCGCGGGGGCTACGCGCCCGGCCGATGCTCCGGCCGCCGCCACAACCACACCAGCACGGCCACGATCGCTGCCAGGCCGACAAACGCCAGCGGACGCCAGGCCGCCGGCGCTACATACACCATCACCGGCCCGCTGACGGCGATCATCGTGGTGGCGAGCCACTTGGCGGGGCGCGGCACGACCTTCGCCTCCTCCCAGTCCCGCAGCGGCCGGCCGAAGCGCGGGTGCGTGAGCAGCCAGCGGTGCAGCCGCGGCGAGCTGCGCGAGGCGGCCCAGGCGGCCACCAGCAGGAAGGGCACCGTCGGCAGCACCGGCACGATGATCCCGATCACGCCAAGCACGACGCAGACCGCGGCCAGCGCCTGCAGTGCCCAGCGGGCAGGTGCCGTGAGTCCGCGGGGAGCCGTCTGCGCTTCGTTTTCCATTGCAAGGAAGATACCAGTTGGGCGCGCGGCGCGTATGCTCCGCAACCATGTCCGTACGCGAAATACTGAAGATGGGGGACGCGCGGCTGCTGCGTGTGGCGCAGCCGGTACGCGAATTCGACACGCCCGAACTGCATGCCCTGGTTGCGGACATGCAGGAGACGATGCGCGCCGCCAACGGCGCCGGCCTGGCCGCCCCCCAGATCGGGGTGGATTTGCAGCTGGTGATCTTCGGCACCGATGCGCCCAACCCCCGCTATCCCGATGCGCCGCCGGTGCCGCGCACCGTGCTGGTGAATCCCGTGGTCACCCCGCTCGGTGACGAGGAAGAGGAGGACTGGGAGGGCTGCCTGTCGGTGCCGGGCCTGCGCGGCGTCGTTCCACGTTGGCGGCGCATCCGCTACAGCGGCTTCGACGAGAAGGGCCGGCCGATAGCACGTGAAGTCGAAGGTTTTCATGCCCGGGTGGTGCAGCACGAATGCGACCACCTGGCGGGCAAGCTGTACCCGATGCGGGTGCGCGACCTCACCCGTTTCGGCTTCACCGAGATCCTGTTCCCGGAGCTGGCCGGCGCCGACGAGGATTAGCCCGGCGTTACAGGCTTTACACCGATCAGCCTGCGATCGCCTCCAGCAGCTCGGTCTCGATCTCGATCTGGCGCCGGTTCTGTTGCAGCTCGGGACCGTCGATCAGGAAAGTGTCTTCCACCCGCTCGCCCAGCGTCGTCACCTTGGCGAGCTGCAGGTTCAGGTTGTGGCGCGCCAGCACGCGGGCGATGGAATAGAGCAGGCCCACGCGGTCGCTGGCGGAGACGGAGAGCAGCCAGCGCTGCGCCTTCTCGTCCGGCAACAGGTCCACCCGGGGCGGGATCGGGAAGCTCTTGACCCGGCGCGAGACGCGGCCGCGGCTGGGCGCCGGCAGCGGGCCGGCCGCTGCGATGACGTGGGCCAGGTCCGACTCCACCATGCTGCACAGCTCGCGGTAGTGCTCCGGCAGCATGGCCGTGACCACCTGGAAGGTGTCGAGCGCGTAGCCGTTGGTGGCGGTGTGGATCTTGGCGTCCAGGATGCTGAAGCCGGCGTGGTCGAAATAGCCGCAGATGCGGGCGAACAGGTCCGGCTGGTCGGCCGTGTAGACCATGATCTGCAGCCCCTCGCCCACCGGCGACATGCGGGCGCGCACGATCACCTTGGCCGTGCCGACATAACGTGAGACGTGGCGCGTGTGCCAGACGATGTCGCCGGCGTCGTGGCGCATGAAGTAGCCCACGTCCAGCGTGTCCCACAGCTTCTTGTGGGCCTCGAAGGGCAGGGCATAGAGCTGCAGCTGCACCAGCGCCTCGCGCTTGCGCGCCTCCACCTCGGCGCGCGGGTCCGGCGCGGCGCCGCCCAGCGCCCGCACCGTGTAGCGGTACAGGTCTTCCAGCAGCTTGCCCTTCCAGGCGTTCCACACCTTGGGGCTGGTGCCGCGGATGTCGGCCACGGTGAGCAGGTACAGCGCCGTGAGGTTGCGCTCGTTGCCCACCCGCGCGGCGAAGGCCTTGATCACCTCCGGGTCGCCGAGGTCCTGCTTCTGCGCCACGTTGCTCATGAGGAGGTGATTGCGCACCAGGAATTCGGCCAGCTTGCAGTCCTCCGCCGGGATGCCGTTCTGGCGGCAGAAGCGCCGCACCTCGCGCGCGCCCAGTTCCGAGTGGTCGCCGCCGCGGCCCTTGGCGATGTCGTGGAACAGCGCCGCGATGTAGAGGACCCAGGGCTTGTCCCAGCCGGCCGCCAGCTGCGAGCAGAACGGATACTCGTGCGCGTGCTCCGCGATGAAGAAGCGGCGCACGTTGCGCAGCACCATCAGGATGTGCTGGTCCACCGTGTAGACGTGGAACAGGTCGTGCTGCATCTGCCCCACGATGCGGCGGAACACCCACAGGTAGCGCCCCAGCACCGAAGTCTGGTTCAGCAAGCGCATGGCGTGGGTGATGCCGCTCGGCGCCATCAGCATGGCGCGGAAGGTGGCGTGGTTGACCGGGTCGTTGCGGAACGCCGTGTCCATCACCCGGCGCGCGTTGTAGAGCGCGCGCAGCGTGCGCGCCGACAGGCCCTTGACGCCGGGCGTGGTCTGGAACAGCAGGAAGGTCTCGAGGATGGCGCGCGGGTTCTTCAGGTACAGGTCGTCGCTCGCCACCTCGATGTTGCCGGCCTTCTCCAGGAAGCGCTCGTTGATCGGACGCGCTTCCGCGGCCAGCGGGTTGAGCCTCTCCTCGATGTTCAGCAGCAGGATCTGATTGAGCTGCGCCACGGCCTTGGCCGCCCAGTAGAAGCGCTTCATCAGGCGCTCGCTGGCCCGCGCCAGCATGCGGCCGTCGCCGCGCAGCACCGGCTTGTAGCCCAGCGAATCGGCCACCGTGTTCTGCAGGTCGAACACCAGCCGGTCCTCGCGCCGGCCCGCCACGATGTGCAGCCGCGCCCGCAGCATGGACAGCAACGCCTCGTTCTGCTTGATCTGGCGCGCCTCGAAGGCGGTGGCCAGGCCGCGCCGCGCCAGCTCGTCCCAGCTGCGGCCGAAGCCGGCGGCGTTGGCCACCCACAGGATCACCTGCAGGTCGCGCAGGCCGCCGGGCGACTCCTTGCAGTTCGGCTCCAGCGAGTAGGGCGTGTTCTCGAACTTGGTGTGGCGCTGGCGCATCTCCAGCGTCTTGGCGGTGAAGAAGGCGCGCGGGTCGATCCGCTCGCGGGTGCGGGCCTGCAGCTCCAGGAACAGCTTGCGCGCGCCCGTGATCGGGCGCGACTCGAGCAGTGCCGTCTGCACGGTGACATCGCCGGCGGCCTGCGCCAGGCATTCCTCCACCGTGCGCACGCTGGAGCCGATCTCCAGCCCGGCGTCCCAGCAGCTGCCGACGAAGCGCTCGATGCGCTGCTTCAGCGCCTCGTCGTCGTCGGGCGAAACGCCGTCCGGCAGCAGGATCAGCACGTCGACGTCGGAATACGGGAACAGCTCGCCGCGGCCGAAGCCGCCGACGGCGACCAGCGCGATGCTGGCCGGAAGGCCCGCTTCCTTCCACAGTACCTCGAGGCTCTCGTCGGCGAGCTGGCTCAGCTTCTGCAGCAGCCCCTTGACGCTGCGGGTGGAGCCGACTTCGCGGAACTCGGCCAGCAGGGCGGCCTTGCGGGGCTTGTAGGCACCCGCGCCGTCATTCCCGCGCGAGTCCCCGTCGTTCCCGCGCAGGCGGGAATCCAGACCTTCCTGGGGCCCCGGCGCGGGGACGACGGTGGGTTGCGTCATCCCTTCACGAAGGCCGGCGGCGGCGGGCTGCCTTCCGACAGCGTCAGCACCTCGTAGCCGGTCTCGGTGACGAGGACGGTGTGCTCCCACTGCGCCGACAGCGAATGGTCCTTGGTGACGATGGTCCAGCCGTCGTTGCCGAACTCCTTCACGTCGCGGCGGCCGGCGTTGATCATCGGCTCGATGGTGAAGACCATGCCGGGCCGCAGCTCCTCCAGCGTGCCCGGCTTGCCGTAGTGCAGCACCTGGGGCTCCTCGTGGAAGTTGCGGCCGATGCCGTGGCCGCAGAACTCGCGCACCACGGAGAAGCCGTTGCTCTCGGCGAACTTCTGGATGGACCAGCCGATGTCGCCCAGGCGCACGCCCGGCTTGACCTGCACGATGCCGTGCCACATCGCGTCGTAGGTGATCGCCACCAGGCGCTTGGCCGCGATCGAGGCGTCGCCGACGATGAACATGCGGCTGGTGTCGCCGTACCAGCCGTCCTTGATGACCGTGACGTCGACGTTGACGATGTCGCCCTTCTTCAGCGGCTTGTCGTTCGGGATGCCGTGGCACACCACGTGGTTCACCGAGGTGCACAGCGAGGCCGGGTAGGGCGGGTAGCCGGCCGGCTGGTAGCCCAGCGTGGCGGACGTCGTGCCCTGCTTGGCCATGCACTCGGCGGCCAGCCAGTCGATGTCGCGGGTGGTGATGCCCGGCTTGATCAGCGGCGTGAGGTAGTCCAGGACCTCCGCCGCCAGCCGCCCGGCGGTGCGCATCCCCTGGATGCCTGCTTCGTCTTTGATCGTGATGCCCATGGGCGGGATTATCCCAGAGCGGAAAAAGGCACGCAGGTAGAATGGCAGGCTCTCCCGGGAGCGCCCCAGTCAGCGGCCCCCGCGCCCCATCCGAAGGCTTCAGCACAGTGTCCCTGCACATCACCGAGTTCGAGGGCGGCCAGGCCCTCAGCGACTTCCGGATCCAGCAACTCCTGCCGCGCCTGCAAGCGGTGCATCCCAAGATCGCGGGCATCGCGGCGCGCTACGTCCACCTCGTCGCCAGCGAGCATCCCTTCAGTGCCGAGGAGCGCGAGCACCTCGCGGCACTGCTGACCTACGGCGATCCGTATGCGGGCCCGGCCGAGGGGCCGCTGCTGGTGGTCACGCCGCGCCTGGGCACCGTCTCGCCCTGGGCTTCCAAGGCCACCGACATCGCGCACAACTGCGGCCTCGCGATCCGCCGCATCGAGCGGGCGGTCGAATACCGGCTGCGGCTGTCGTCCGGCTGGCTGGGCAAGCCGCAGCTGGAGCCGGCCCAGCTCGCGGCCGTCGCCGCGCTGCTGCACGACCGCATGACGGAAAGCGTGGTGCCCAGCCTGGCCGAGGCCGAGCGCCTGTTCACCGAGCTGCAGGCCCAGCCCATGGAGCACGTGGACGTGCTCGGCGGCGGCCGCGCCGCGCTGGAGGAGGCCAACCGCCGGTTCGGCCTGGCGCTGGCCGAAGACGAGATCGACTACCTGGTGCAGGCCTTCACCGGCCTCGGGCGCAACCCGACCGACGTCGAGCTGATGATGTTCGCGCAGGCGAACAGCGAGCACTGCCGGCACAAGATCTTCAACGCCAGCTTCACCATCGACGGCCAGCCGCAGGACAAGAGCCTGTTCGCCATGATCCGCAACACGCACCAGGCGCATCCGCGGCACACGGTGGTGGCCTATGCGGACAACGCCGCGGTGATGGAAGGCCACCGGGTCGAGCGCTTCGTGCCGGACGAGGCGGGCCTCTACCGCGCCGGCGAGGCGGTGCACCACGTGCTGATGAAGGTGGAGACGCACAACCACCCGACGGCGATCTCGCCCTTTCCCGGCGCGTCCACTGGCGCCGGCGGCGAGATCCGCGACGAAGGTGCCACCGGCCGCGGCGCCCGTCCCAAGGCGGGCCTGACCGGCTTCACGGTATCGAAGCTGTGGGAAGGCAGCTTCGGCAAGCCGGAGCACATCGCCAGCCCGCTGCAGATCATGACCGAGGGCCCGCTCGGCGGCGCGGCCTTCAACAACGAATTCGGCCGGCCCAACCTGCTGGGCTACTTCCGCGAGTACGAGCAGGAGGTGGCGGGCGTCGCGCGCGGCTACCACAAGCCGATCATGATCGCCGGCGGCATCGGCTTCATCGATGCCGGGCTCACCCACAAGATCCCGTTCCCGGCCGGCACCTTGCTGGTGCAGCTGGGCGGCCCCGGCATGCGCATCGGCATGGGCGGGGGCGCCGCCTCGTCCATGGCCACCGGCACCAACACGGCGGAACTCGATTTCGATTCGGTGCAGCGCGGCAACCCGGAGATCGAGCGCCGCGCGCAGGAGGTGATCAACCGCTGCTGGGCGCTGGGCGAGAAGAACCCGATCCTCGCGATCCACGACGTGGGCGCGGGCGGGCTCTCGAACGCCTTCCCCGAGCTGACCAACGATGCCGGCCGCGGCGCGCGCTTCGACCTGCGGCGGGTGCCGCTGGAGGAATCGGGCCTGGCACCGAAGGAGATCTGGTGCAACGAGAGCCAGGAGCGCTACGTGCTCGCGATAGCCCCGGAATCGCTGGAGCAGTTCCGCGCCTTCTGCGACCGCGAACGCTGCCCGTTCGCGGTGGTGGGCGTGGCGACCGAGGATCGGCAGCTGGTGGTGGCGGCCGGGGTGCCCCTCACCCCGGCCC
>NZ_DASSVG010000622.1:0-9692 GCF_035706265.1 Ramlibacter sp.
GGCGTGCGGGCGGAGATCCTCGGCTTGGGGTGCGCGCTCATGCTCGCAATGGTAGCGGTGGCGGGACCGGACGAAGGCCGGACGAATACCGGACGCAAAGGACGCAAAGGTTCCGCAAAGGACGCAAAGAATGCCGGTCAAGGAATCCATTCCTTCTCGATGGATGTCCTTTCGCGTCCTTCGCGTACCCTTTGCGCCCTTTGCGTCCGGCTGTTGGAAGTTGGAAGTTGGACTTCACTCCACCGGCTTGAACACCCGCAGCCACTTGCGCGCCGGCAGGCCCCAGCGCGACGCGATCACCTCGGCGCGCGCGGCCAGCTCGCCGCGCACCGGGTGGGCCGGCTCGCGCAGCGCCAGCACCACCGTGTTGCCTTCGCGGGTCGGCCGGAAGGCCCAGACCGCCTCGGGGCCGAAGGCGGCCTGGATCCGCCGGACGCTGCGGTCGTAGCTGGAGGAACGGCCGAACAGGTTGACCGTCATGCAGCCGTCCTCGGTGAGCAGGCTGCGGCAGTGGCGGTAGAACTCCTCGCTGTCCAGGACCGGGGCGGCCGCCTCGTGGTCGTACAGGTCCACCTGCAGCGCGTCGACCTGGCCGCGCCAGTGGGAGTGCGCCACCACCTCCTTGGCGTCGCCGAGGATCACGGAGAGGCGTGCGTCGTCCTTCGGCAGCTTGAACCACAGCCGGCAGGCCGCGATCACCTGCGGGTTGAGCTCGATGGCGGTGGTCTTCATCCGCAGCCGGCGGTGGCAGAACTTGGTGAGCGCCGCGGCGCCCAGGCCCAGTTGCATGGCATGGCGCTTGGGCACCGTCTGCGGCTCCACGAACAGCAGCCAGGCCATCATGCGCTGGACGTACTCGAGGTCGATGGCGAAGGGATCGTCCAGGCGCATGGAGCCCTGGATCCATTCCGTGCCGAGGTGGAGGTAGCGGGTGTCGCCGTGGTCGGAGAAGTTGACTTCGGGCAGCGGCGCGGGCGGGGGGGATTTCACGGCCGGGCATTATCCGCGCCGGGGCGGGGCCGGCCGTTCGGGGCCGGCCGGGGCCCGGTCGTCGCATGGGCGCGGGCGGCGTCTCACGCGGGTAGAGGGGCCGTGACGAATATCACGCGGCTCCCGGGCCATGCACTGGAGAATCGTTCGCATCCGGGCTGCCCGCTGCCGTTCCAGCGATGACCGAATTCATGACCTCCACCGGCGAGAGCAAGCCCGGCGCCCTGCCCGAGCCGCGGCAGCGCCCCAGCCGCACCGCGGCCCTGAGTGCCGCCGCGAAGTCGATCGCGACGCCCATGCGCTCGGCGTCCGCGCTGGCGTCGTCGGCGCACCAGGTGCTGCACGGCCTGGAGAGCCGGCGGGTGCCGCGCCTGGGCCAGGTGCGCGAGCGGGTGCAGCAGGCCGAGGCGGGCTGGGACCTGCGCGAGCTGGAGCAGGCCCTGCACGCCTTGCAGGAGGCCAGCGCCGCGGTCGATTTCCTGCCGGGCCGCGGCCGCAGCTTCCCGGCCGCCGAATTCCGCCGCCAGGCGGGCATGGTCGGCGGGGCGGCCAAGCGCCTGGCCCATGCCAGCCTGCACTTCATCGGCCGCCATGCCGCCGAGGGCACGGCCACCCGGCTGCTGTGGGCGGAGCTGATGATGGAATCGCGCGCCATCGACAAGCGGGTGCGGCAAGGCCTGGCGTGGCTGCGCGAGATGGAACAGGAGCTCGCCACCCGCCGCGCCGCCGCCACGGCGGAGGTCTCGCAGCGGGCGCTGCAGGAGCTCGGCCGCCGCGGCGAGGCACTGGCGGACAAGCTGCACCTGGTGCAGGGCGTGTGCGGCGCCGCCCGGGCCGCCCGCAACCTGGGCGACCAGGCCCAGGCGCACCGCTCGGCCCTGGGCACCCTGCTGCAGGAGGAGGTGCGGCCGGCCAGCGTGAGGCTGCAGCAGCAGCTGCAGGCACTGGTGGAAGCGTGCGATGTGCGAGCGCCCGAGCCGGCGCAGCTGCTGGTGGCGATCGACAGCCGCCACGCGCTGGAGGTCGCGGCCACGCGGGCGGCCGCGGAACTGCAGCACCTGCAGGCGCTGCAGGGCGAGCTGGCGACGCAGCTGGGGTGGATGGCGCAGAAGGAGAAGCCGCTGGGGTAGGCTGGTGCTGACGGGCGCGCAATGCGGGCTGGCTGGCGCTGACGGGCGCGCAATGCCGACTGGCTGGCGCTGACGGGCGCGCAATGCGGGCTGGTAGGCTGGTGCTGACGGGCGCGCAATGCGCGCCGGGAAGCCCAGCGCTTCGCGGCGCTCGCGCATCGCTGGGCTTTCGCTATCGCTCCAGCCCCAGCCTACGAGACAGCGCCATTAGCCTACGAGACGGCGCCAGCGTACGAGACAGGGCCAGCCTACGACCCCGGCCCGGCTCCTTGCTGCAGGAGCGCGCCCAGCCGCGGCAAGACCGTGCACGCATTACGCGTCGTTACCGCCGCCAACTCCTGCAACGACACCCCGCGCAACTCCGCCAGCACCGCCCCGATCGCGGGCAGTTCGGCCGGCTCGTTGCGGCCTTGGGGCTGGCCCGCTGCCCGCTCTTCGGCGGTGCGATACAGCCACCGCGGCGGGATGTCGGGCGCGTCGGTCTCCAGCACCAGCGCCTCGGCCGGCAGCTCGCGCGCAAGGCGCCGGACCTGCAGGGCCCGCTCATAGGTCACGGTGCCGCCGAAGCCGAGCCGGAACCCCAGCTTCACGAACTCGCGCGCCTGCTGCAGGCTGCCGTTGAAGGCATGGGCGATGCCCGCCACCGGCGTGCGCCGCAGTTCGCGCAGCAGCTGGTCGGCCGAGCGGCGCACGTGCAGCAACACGGGCAGGCCATGGCGCTCGGCCAACCGCAGCTGCTCGCGGTAGAAATGTTCCTGCCGCGCGGCGTCGAGGCCGGGCACGAAGTAGTCGAGGCCGATCTCGCCCACGGCCACCAGCCGCGCATCGTCGCGCGCGGCGGCGAGGGCCCGGTCGAGCACTGCGAGATCCTCGTCCGTCGCGCTGCCCGTACACAGGGGATGGATGCCCAGCGCATAGCTGTCGCCATGCCGGTGCGCGAGTTTGCGCACTGCATCAAAGTTGGCCGGCAGCACCGCCGGCACGACGCAGTGCAGCACGCCGGCGGCGCGCGCCCGCTGCCGCACGGCCTCCTGCTCGCCCTCGAATTCCCCCGCGTCGAGGTGGCAATGCGTATCTATCCACATAGGGGTTTCCACATCCATCCATCATGATGGCGCAAGCCGTGCAGAGCCCGGGAAACCGTGATACCGTGTGCCATCGCCAGGGCTGCATCGGCGTGGCCCGCGCGTTTTTCCGGACAGCCCGAGGATCACCGCATGCGCAGGCCAGCCCTTTACAGTTCCAGCCGCCCTGCACGGCCCGCGGCGGCCGACCAGCCCGGCCCGGCCGCCGCCGAGCCGCAGCCCGAGGCGGCAGCGGCGCCCGTGCGCAAGCGCCGCTTCGGCATCTCCGCCTCGAGCCCCGCGCTGCTCTGGAGCGCGATCCTGCTGCTGGGCGTGGCGCTCGCCATGAGCCTGGCGCTGCGGCCCATGCCGCGCAAGCTCACGCAGGAGGACATCAACGCCGCCGTGCTCAAGACCATGGAGACGAAGGTCATGCCCTCCGAGTACTCCCGCGCGTACGAGAACGTGCGGCCGGCGGTGGTGCGCGTGGTGAGCTACGTGAAGAAGAGCCGCCTGAAGGACGCCGAGAGCAAGCTCGCCAACAAGACGGCCAAGCCCAAGCCGCTCGGCCCCGCCACCACCGACCAGACGGGCGAGAGCGACGAGGTCGAGAACGGCGTCGGCACCGGCGTGGTGATCATCGACAAGGGCGTGATCCTCACCAACCTGCACGTCGTGCACGGGGCCGACCACGTGCGCGTGGTGTTCTACGACGGCCTGGAGGCGGATGCCACCATCACCGGCGTGCAGGCCGAGAACGATCTCGCCGTGCTGCAGGCCGCCAAGATCCCGGACGACCTGATCGCCGCCACCATGCGCTCCACCAGCGACCTCGGCCCCGGGGACAAGGTGATGGCCGTGGGCTTCCCCTTCGGGATCGGGCCCTCGGCCTCCGGCGGCGTCGTCTCCGGTCTCGGTCGCGTGTTCCGCTCGCCCGAGGGCAAGCAGGAGATGAAGAACCTGATCCAGTTCGACGCCGCGGCCAACCCGGGCAACTCGGGCGGGCCCCTGGTCACGATGGATGGCGAGGTGGTGGGCATCGTCACCGCCATCCTCAACCCCACATCCGCGCGCACGTTCATCGGCATCGGCTTCGCCGTGCCGATCGAGAACGCCGCCTCCGCCGCCGGGCTGCCGCCGTTCTGACGGCCGCCTTCTCCTTCCAGCCGCAAGAGGTTTCATGGACACCACTCCCCGCACCGACAGCGCCACGGCGCAACTGATGGAACAGATCCTGTACGAGGTCAAGCGCGTCGTCGTCGGGCAGGACAGGTTCCTCGAAAGGGTGATGGTCGCCATGCTGGCCCAGGGCCACCTGCTGGTGGAAGGCGTGCCGGGCCTGGCCAAGACGCTGACGGTCAAGACGCTCGCCAACACCATGCGCGGCCAGTTCAAGCGCATCCAGTTCACGCCCGACCTGGTGCCGGCCGACCTGGTGGGCACGCGCATCTACAACCAGAAGACGGGCGAGTTCGCCACCTCGCTCGGCCCGGTGTTCGCCAACCTGCTGCTGGCCGACGAGATCAACCGCGCCCCGGCCAAGGTGCAGAGCGCTTTGCTGGAGGTGATGCAGGAGCGCCAGGTCACCATCGCCGGCGAGACGCACAAGGTGCCCAGCCCCTTCCTCGTGATGGCCACCCAGAACCCGATCGAGACCGAAGGCACCTATCCCCTGCCCGAGGCGCAGGTGGACCGCTTCATGATGAAGGTGCTGGTGGACTACCCCACCGACGAAGAGGAATTCGTGATCGTGCAGCGCGTCACCGGCCCCTCGGTGGACGTGACGCCCGTGGCCAGCACCGAGCAGCTCGCCCAGCTGCAGCGCGAGTGCCGCGAGATCTACGTCGATCCCTCGCTGGTGCAGTACGCCGTCAAGCTGGTCTCGGCCACCCGCACGCCGGAGCGCCACGGGTTGAAGGAGCTCTCGCGCTTCATCACCTACGGCGCCAGCCCGCGCGCCACCATCAACCTCACGGAAGGCGCCCGGGCGCTGGCCATGCTGCGCGGCCGCGGCTACGCGCTGCCGGAAGACATGGTCGACCTCGTGCCCGACGTGCTGCGCCACCGCGTGGTGCTGTCGTACGAGGCGCTCTCCGAAGGCCTGAGCTCCGATGCGGTGGTGCAGAAGATCATGGCCAAGATCCCGCCGCCCGCGAAGCCGCTGGAACATGAAAAGCTGGTGGCGTAAGACCCCCGAGCCGGCCGCCGCGCCGGCCGCGCCCGCCGCGCTGCCTGCCCACCACGCGGAGCACGTGCTGCGCCGGCTGGAGTGGAAGGTGATCCGCCGGCTCGACGGCCTGCTGCAGGGCGACTACCGCACCCTGCTGCGCGGCACCGGGCTGGACCTGGCGGACCTGCGCGAATACCAGCTGCACGACGACGTGCGCCACATCGACTGGAACGTCACCGCCCGCATGCAGGCCCCCTACGTGCGCGTGTTCACCGAAGACCGCGAGATGTCGGCCTGGTTCCTGATGGACCTGAGCCCCTCGGTGGACTTCGGCTCCAGCGAGCTGCGCAAGCGCAACGTGTCGGCCGAGTTCGTCGCCGTGCTGGCGCGCCTGCTCACCAGCCACGGCAACCGCGTCGGCGCGCTGCTGTACGGCACCGGGGTGGACACGGTCATTCCCACCCGCACCGGCCGCCGCCACGTGCTGCACCTGCTGCACAAGATGCTGGACCGGCCCACGGCGGTGGAAGGCCAGGTCACGCGCCTGAAGGACCTGCTGGCCTCCGCCGCCAGCATGATCAAGCGCCGCTCCACCGTGTACGTGGTGTCCGACTTCATCAGCGAGCCCGGCTGGGAGAAGCCCCTGGCCCAGCTCGCCCAGCGCCACGAGGTCGTCGCCGTGCGCGTGCTCGACCCGCTGGAGCTGGAGCTGCCCGACCTCGGCCTGCTCACCCTGCGCGACGCCGAAACCGGCGAGCAGGTGGTGGTCGATACCCACGACGCGGGTTTCCGCAAGCGCTTCGCCCGCATCGCGGCCCAGCGCGAGTCGGAGCTGCGCGAGGCGCTCACCCGCAGCAACGTCGACGCCCTGGAGCTGTCGACCGACGCCGACCTCGTCGACGCGATCGTGCGCTTCATCGAGATGCGCAAGCGCCGCAGCCAGCTGGCTGCCGGCAGCCTGCCCGCGCACCTGAAGCGCGTCGCCTGAATTCCGGAGATCCGCCATGCAATTCCTCTGGCCCCAATTCCTCTGGCTGCTGCTGGCCCTGCCGCTGCTGGTGGGGCTGTACCTGCTGCTGCTGCGGCGCAAGAAGAAGATGGCGGTGCGCTACGCGTCGCTCACCTTCGTGAAGGAGGCCATGGGCCGCGGCCAGCAGCTGCGCCGCCACGTGCCGCCGGCGCTGTTCCTGCTGTCCATGGTGGCGCTGGTGCTGGCCGCCTCGCGGCCGGTGGCGGTGGTGACGCTGCCGTCCAACCAGCAGACCATCATCCTCGCCATGGACGTATCGGGCAGCATGCGCGCCACGGACGTCCAGCCGAACCGGCTGGTCGCGGCGCAGAACGCCGCCAAGGCCTTCATCAACGAGCTGCCGCGCACGGTGAAGGTCGGCATCGTCGCCTTCGCCGGCTCGGCCCAGGTGGCGCAGCTGCCCACCACCAACCGCGAAGACCTGGTCACGGCGATCGACCGCTTCCAGCTGCAGCGCGCCACGGCCACCGGCAACGCCATCGTGATCTCGCTGGCCACGCTGTTCCCCGACCAGGGCATCGACCTCGAATCCATGCAAAGCGGGCGCGAGCGTCCGCGCGGGCTGGCGATCGACGCCGAGAAGAAGGAGAAGAAGGAATTCCAGCCGATGGCGCCGGGCTCCTATCCTTCCGCCGCGGTGATCATGCTGACCGACGGCCAGCGCACCACCGGCGTCGATCCGCTCGAAGCCGCCAAGCTCGCCGCCGACCGCGGCGTGCGCGTCTACACGGTGGGCATCGGCACGGTGGACGGCGAGACGATCGGCTTCGAAGGCTGGTCGATGCGCGTGCGGCTGGACGAAGACACGCTCAAGCAGATCGCCAACAAGACCTCGGCCGAATACTTCTATGCCGGCACCGCGCAGGACCTGCGCAAGGTCTACGAGGCCCTGAGCTCCAAGCTCACGGTGGAGAAGAAGGAAACCGAGATCTCCGCCCTGTTCGCCATGGCCGCCGCCTGCCTGGCCCTGCTGTCCGCGGGGCTGTCGCTGGTGTGGTTCAACCGGATCCTGTGAGCGGGCCAGTCGTTCCGCGCGCTGGGCGCCTGCCCCTCGTAGGCTGGCGCTGAGCGCCTTGCGGAGGCGAGAGCCTCGGCAAGGCCCGAAGCCCAGCGCTTCGCGGCGGCCGTGCATCGCTGGGCTTCCGGCGCGCGTTGCGCGCGGTCAGCGCCAGCCTACCAGCGGGCCGCGCCCGCTCCAAGCGCCTTACCCCAACCGCCCCGAACTGAGCCGCAGCGTCCGCCCGCAGCGCGCGGCGAGTTGCTCGTCGTGCGTGACCATCACGAACGCCGTGCCGCGCTCGCGGGCGAGGCGCAGCATCAAGGCGAACACCACGTCGGCGGTGCCGCGATCGAGGTTGCCGGTGGGTTCGTCGGCCAGCACGCAGGCCGGATGCGCCACCAGGGCGCGCGCGATGGCCACGCGCTGGCGCTCGCCGCCGGAGAGTTCGGCGGGGCGATGCATCATCCGCTCCTTCAGGCCCACCGCGGCCAGCATCTCGGCGGCCTGCTGGTGCACCTGCTCCACCGGCAGGCGCCGGATGCGCAGCGGCATGCCCACGTTGTCCAGCGCGCTGAACTCCGGCAGCAGGTGGTGGAACTGGTAGACGAAGCCCAGGTGCTGGTTGCGCAGCCGCCCCTGGGTGGCCGGATCCAGCGTCGAGAGCTCGCGCCCCATCAGCTGCACCTTGCCGCTGGTAGGCGCGTCCAGCCCGCCCAGCACGTGCAGCAGCGTGCTCTTGCCGGAGCCCGAAGCGCCCACGATGGCGAGCGTCTCGCCGGCATGCACTTCGAGGTCGACGCCGCGCAGCACCTCGACGTCGAGCCCGCCTTCGCTGAAGCGCTTGGTGAGCCCCTGGCAGGCCAGCACCACGCCGGTGTGCGGCTGCACTTCGGCCAGCGCAGCCTCGGGCAGCGCGATGTCATTCATAGCGCAGCGCCTCCGCCGGGTTGACGCGGCTGGCACGCCAGCTCGGATACAGCGTCGCCACGAAGGCGAGCACGAGCGAGATCAGCGCGATCGGCACGATGTCGTTGGCCTGCGGGTCGCTGGGCATGCGGCTGATCAGGTAGATGTCCTTGGGCAGGAAGCTGGCGTTGAGCGCGTGCTCCAGCGCCGGCACGATCACGTCGATGTTCACCGCCACCAGCAGCCCGAGCAGCAGGCCGGCCAGCGTGCCGATCACGCCCACGGCCGCCCCCTGCACCACGAAGATCCCCATGATGCTGCCGGGGCTGGCCCCCAGCGTGCGCAGGATGGCGATGTCGGCGCGCTTGTCGGTCACCGTCATCACCAGCGTGCTCACCAGGTTGAAGGCCGCCACCGCGACGATCAGGGTGAGGATGATGAACATCATGCGCTTTTCCAGCTGCACGGCCGCGAACCAGGTGCGGTTCTGCCGCGTCCAGTCGCGCACCAGGAAGTCGCCCGAGAGCGTGTTGGTGAGCTCCGCGGCCACTTCGCGCGCCTTGTTGAGGTCGCGCAGCTTCAGGCGGATGCCGGTCGGCGCTTCGAGCCGGAAGATGCGCTCGGCGTCCTGGATGTGCAGCAGCACGAGCCCGCTGTCGTATTCGAAATGGCCGGAGTCGAAGGTGCCCACCACCGTCATCTGCTTCAGGCGCGGCACGACGCCGGCCGGCGTGACCTGGCCGCCGGGCGCGATCAGCGTGACGGCATCGCCCGCTTGCACGCCCAGGTTACGCGCCAGCTCCGCCCCCAGCACGATGCCGAACTGGCCCGGCACCAGCTTGTCCAGCGTGCCTTGCGACGTGGCCGCGAGGTCGGTGACCTGCGACTCCAGCTTCGGATCGATGCCGCGCACGATGGTTCCGCGCATGTCCTCGCCGCGCGCCAGCAGCGATTGGGTGGCGATGAAGGGCGCCGCGCCCACCACCTCGGGGTTGCGCCGCACTTCGGCCAGCGTGCGGTCCACGTCCTGCAGCACGCCGCCGCCGGGGCCGTACACCTCCACGTGCGAGACCACGCTGAGCATGCGGTCTCGCACCTCCTTCTGGAAGCCGTTCATCACGGAGAGAACGATGATCAGCGCCGCCACGCCCAGCGAGATGCCGAGCATCGAGACGCCGGAAATGAAGGAGATGAAGCCGTTGCGCCGGGTGGCGCGGCCGGCGCGGGTGTAGCGCCAGCCCAGCACGAGCTCGTAAGGAAGCGCCATTCGCCCCGTTTCAAAGAACTTTGGTCATGAACCGGGATTGTGGCATCCCCGACAATACGGCTGTGTCAGACGGAGTCCACTTGCTCGTTCCCTTCGCCCACTGCCGGGTGGAGGCCTGCCGCGAGGCCCTGCGGG
>NZ_DASSVG010000623.1:0-4359 GCF_035706265.1 Ramlibacter sp.
CTGCCCTCCCGCGGAGGCGGAGGGAGGAATGCAGCCGCTTCCTAGAAGATTTGCAGGCTGATCCAGTACGCGATCGCCGCCACGAAGGCGCTGGCGGGGATCGTGAAGATCCACGCCCACACGATGTTGCCTGCGACGCCCCAGCGCACGGCGCTCATGCGCTGGGTGGAGCCGACGCCGACGATGGCGCCGGTGATGGTGTGGGTGGTGGACACCGGGATGCCCAGGGCGGTGGCGATGAACAGCGTCATCGCGCCGCCGGTTTCGGCGCAGAAGCCGCCCACCGGCTTGAGCTTGGTGATCTTCTGGCCCATGGTCTTGACGATGCGCCAGCCGCCGAACATGGTGCCCAGGCCCATCGCGGTGTAGCAGCTCGCGATCACCCACGGCGGAGGGCTCTTCTCGCCCACCGCCACGTAGCCGGTGGCGATCAGCAGCATCCAGATGATGCCGATGGTCTTCTGCGAGTCGTTGCCGCCGTGGCCCAGGCTGTACGCGCTGGCCGAGATCAGCTGCAGGCGGCGGAACCACTTGTCCACCCGCGAGGGCCGCGTCGCGCGGAAGATGTTGGAGACGATCGCCAGCATCAGCGAGCCGAGCACGAAGCCCATCAGCGGCGAGACGAAGATGAAGAGCACCGTCTTCCAGATCCCCGCGGCGATCAGCTGGTTGGCGCCGGCCTTGGCGATCACAGCGCCGCAGATGCCGCCGATCAGCGCGTGCGAGGAGCTGCTCGGGATGCCGTACCACCAGGTGATGATGTTCCAGGCGATCGCCCCCGCGAGCGCTCCGAACACCACGTGCGTGTCGACGATGCCCGGCTCCACGATGCCCTTGCCGATGGTCGCCGCGACGCTCAGGTGGAAGATGAACACTGCCACCACGTTGAAGAAGGCGGCGAACACCACCGCCTGCGTCGGCTTGAGCACGCCGGTGGAAACGACGGTGGCGATCGAATTGGCCGCGTCGTGGAAGCCGTTCATGAAGTCGAACAGCAGCGCGACGGCCACCAGCAGGACCACGACCCACAGGGCCGTCTGTGTCACTCCCATGCCCGGCCGCCTCAGGAGTTCTCGAGGACGATGCCCTCGACGACGTTGGCCACGTCCTCGCACTTGTCGGTGATCGTCTCCAGCAGCTCGTAGATCGCCTTGAGCTTGATCACCTCGCGCACGTCCGGCTCCTCGCGGAACAGCTTGCTCATCGCCGAACGCATCACGCGGTCGGCCTCGGATTCGATCTTGTCGATCTCCTCGCAGGTCTTCAGCGCGGCCTGGGCGGTGGTCTGGTCGGACAGCTTGCTCAGGTGCGACACGGCCTGCTTCACCTGCTCGCAGCAGCGCACGCTCAGCTCCGTCAGGCGCGAGATCTCGGCGGTCATGTGGCGCACGTCGTACAGCGCCATGGTCTCGGCGGAGTCCTGGATCAGGTCCGCCACGTCGTCCATCGTGTTGATCAGCGTGTGGATCTGCTCGCGGTCGATCGGCGTGATGAAGGTGGAGTGGATCAGGCGGTTGACTTCGTGCGTGACCTTGTCGGCCGCGCGCTCGGCGTGGTCGACTTCGCGGTTGTGCTGGTCGCGCAGGTTGACGTCGTTGTAGTTGGCCACCAGCCGTGAAAACGCGTGGGCGCCTTCCACGATCCGCTCCGCATGCTGGTTGAACAATTCGAAGAAGTTGCCTTCTTTCGGGAGCAGTTTCTTGAAGAGCATGGGTGCTCCGGGGAGGAGAGAGTAGTTGTTGTCGGAACCGCGGGCGAGTTTACCCGCCGCCCCCGGTCACCCGTTGCGGAATATGAAATACACCGCGCCCACCATGCACAGCGCCGCCCAGAGGTAGTCCATCTTCATCGGCACCTTCAGGAAGAAGACAGAAAAGGGCAGGAACACGGCCAGCGTGATCACTTCCTGCATGATCTTGAGCTGGCCCACGCTGTAGCCGGCCTGCTGGAAGCCGATCCGGTTGGCCGGCACCTGCAGCAGGTACTCGGCCAGCGCGATGCCCCAGCTCACGAAGGCCGCCACGTACCACGGGGCGGCGGCCAGGCTGCGCAGGTGGCCGTACCAGGCGAAGGTCATGAACACGTTGGAGGCGATGAGCAGCAGGATGGTCTGCAGCGACAGGGGAACGAACGAAAAAGTAAGCGCGGCCATGCCCGGATTATCCGAAGGTTTGATCTACGTGGATGAGCACCTGCTGGTACTGGACAAGCCCGCCGGGCTGCTGGCCGTGCCCGGCCGCGGCGAGGACAAGCAGGATTGCCTGTCGGCGCGCGCGCAGCGCCTGTGGCCCGACGCGCTGGTGGTGCACCGGCTGGACATGGCGACCTCGGGCCTGTTCCTCATGGGCCGCGGGCTGCACATGCAGCGCGTGCTGAGCCGCGCGTTCGCCGAGCGCGCCGTGCAGAAGCGCTACGAGGCCGTGGTGGATGGGCGCGTGGGCGCCGTGGGCGAGCAAGGCACGATAGCCCTGCCGCTGGCGGCCGACTGGCCGCGCCGGCCGCTGCAGAAGGTCGACCCCGAACACGGCCGCCCGAGCACCACCCACTGGCGCGTGCTGGAGGTGGGCGAAGACAGCACCCGGCTGGCGCTGGAGCCCGTCACCGGCCGCTCGCACCAGCTGCGCGTGCACCTGCTGGCGATCGGGCATCCGATCCTCGGCGATGCGCTGTATGCGCCGCCGACGGTCCTCGCGCGTGCGCCGCGCCTGCTGCTGCACGCCTGCGCGCTGCGGCTCGCCCATCCCGCCAGCGGCGAGCCGCTCGCCTTCGACAGCCCCGCGCCGTTCTGACAAACTGGCAGTTCGCAGGGAGTCCACCATGAGCAAGCACCTGAGCCGCCGCACCGTTGCCGCCGCGCTGGTCGCGCTGCCTGCCTGCTGGCCCGGCGTGCGGGCGCAGCCGGCGCGCGAGCGCCGCCCGACCCCGGCGCAGACCGAAGGCCCCTTCTATCCCGTGGCGCTGCCCGCCGACACCGACGGCGACCTGCTGCGCAACGGAGCGCTGGCCTACGGCCAGGGCGAGCCGGCCTGGGTCGAAGGCGTGGTGAGCGACCTGGAGGGCCGGCCGCTGGCCGGCGCGCAGGTGGAGATCTGGCAGTGCGACCACGCCGGCCACTACCACCACCCCGGCGACGGCGGCCGCGCGGACCCGAAGTTCCAGGGCTTCGGCAGCGTGACGGTGGGCAGTGACGGCCGCTACCGCTTCCGCACCATCCGCCCCGCACCCTACTCCGGTCGCACGCCGCACATCCACGTGAAGGTGAAGCTGCAGCGGCGCGAGCTGCTGACGACCCAGCTCTATGTCGAGGGCGATCCGGGCAACGAGCGCGATTTCCTCTGGCGCCGGCTCGGCGCCGACCGCGCGCTGGTGACGGTGCCGTTCCGCGGCGGCCCGGACGGCCTGCGCGCGGATTTCCCGATCGTGATCGCCACCTGAAGAACCAAGGAACCGAAGCAACGCATGACCCACCTGACCATCCTCACCGGCGCCTCGCGCGGCATGGGCTTCGCCATGGCGCGCCAGCTGCTGCAATCGGGGCACGACCTCGTGTGCATCGCCCGCCGCACCAACGAAGAACTCGCGCAGGAGGCGGCGCGCGCCGGACGGCGCTGCGAGCAGTGGACGCAGGACCTGGCGCGGGCCGAGGCGGCGGCCGCCGGCCTCGTCACCTGGCTGCAGGCGCAGGACGCCGGCCGCTTCGCATCCGTCACGCTGATCAACAACGCGGGCCTGATCCCGCGCGTGGCGCCGCTGCCCGAGATCCCGGCGGCCCAGCTCGTCGAAGCCATGCGGGTCGACCTCGAAGCGCCCATGCTGCTCACGGCGGGCTTCCTCTACGCGACGTCGACCTGGACGATCCCGCGCCGCATCCTGAACATCTCCTCGGGGCTCGGCCGCCGCGCCATGGCCTCGCAGGCCGCCTACTGCGCCGCCAAAGCCGGCATGGACCACTTCACGCGCTGCGTGGCGCTGGAGCAGGCCCGGCTGCCGAACGGCGCCAGGATCTGCTCGCTGGCCCCCGGCGTGATCGACACCGACATGCAGGTGCAGCTGCGCGGCGCCGAGTCCGAGCGCTTTCCGGACCGGGCCAACTTCGTCGGCCTGAAGGAGAAAGGCCTTCTTTCCTCGCCGGAGGAGGCGGCCGCGCGCGTGCTGGCCTTCCTGGCCCGGCCGGACTTCGGCGCCGAGCCGGTGGCGGACGTAAGGGACTGAGCAGGGATCGCTTGCTACA
This sequence comes from Ramlibacter sp., assembly GCF_035706265.1. Classification (GTDB taxonomy): domain Bacteria; phylum Pseudomonadota; class Gammaproteobacteria; order Burkholderiales; family Burkholderiaceae_C; genus Ramlibacter. The sequence continues at coordinate 4,232 of NZ_DASSVG010000623.1, forward strand.
GTGGGGTATTCCCATCCCCTCCTGGAGCGAGACATGACCCGTGAAGTGGTTGCCGTCAGCGCGGTGCGCACGGCCATCGGTACCTTCGGCGGCAGCCTGAAGGACATTCCCCCCATCGATCTCGGCGC
>NZ_DASSVG010000624.1:0-22903 GCF_035706265.1 Ramlibacter sp.
ACATCCGCACCGCCATGAGCTTCCAGGCCGACTACGTGGCGGTGAGCTTTCCCAAGAGCGCCACCGACATGGAGATGGCGCGCCAGCTGTGCAACGTCGCCGCGGCGGAGTTCCGGCACAAGCCGGCGCTGATCGCCAAGATCGAGCGCGCGGAGGCGATCCCCAACCTCGAGCAGATCCTGAAGGCGAGCGACGCCATCATGGTGGCGCGCGGCGACCTCGCCGTGGAAGTCGGCAACGCGGCCGTGCCGGCGCTGCAGAAGCGCATGATCCGGCTCGCGCGCGAGCACGACAAGGTGGTGATCACGGCGACGCAGATGATGGAGTCGATGATCGCCAATCCGGTGCCCACGCGCGCGGAGGTGAGCGACGTCGCCAACGCGGTGCTCGATGGCACGGACGCGGTGATGACCAGCGCCGAGACGGCCACCGGCCGCTACCCGGTGGAAGTGGTGCAGCAGATGGCCGCCATCTGCGCCGAGGCCGAGATGGCCGAGGACGTCCGCCTCGACGCCGACTTCACCGGCATGGCCTTCTCGCGCATCGACCAGTCGATCGCCATGGGTGCGCTGTTCACGGCCTACCACCTGGGGTGCAAGGCCATCGTGGCGCTCACGGACTCGGGCTCCACGGCGCTGTGGATGAGCCGCCACCGCATCCACATCCCGATCTACGCGCTCACGCCCAAGCTGGTGACGCAGCGCCGCATGGCCCTGTACCGCAACGTGCGCCCGCTGCTGATGGACCAGAGCGCGGACCGCGACACCGCGCTGCACCAGGCCGAGGAACACCTCAAGAGCCGCGGCATCGTCGCTTCCGGCGACATCTACGCCATCACCTGCGGCGAGCCCATGGGCGCCCCGGGCGGCACCAACATGCTGAAGATCGTCCGCGCGCTCTGAGCCGCTCGGCCGTCCGGCGGCCCCCGACGCCGACGAGGCGCGAACGGGGTGCCGCCAGCGCGGCATGAGGGCCTCCAGCCGCTAGAATGACCCGAGTTACCGGGCGGTTACAGCGACCGTCCGATTCCTTGTTGTCCCTCCAGGAACTGCCATGCCTCTCGTTTCCATGCGCGAACTGCTGGACCATGCCGCCGCCAATGGCTACGGCATCCCGGCCTTCAACGTCAACAACCTCGAACAGGTCCAGGCCGTGATGGAAGCGGCCAAGGAAGTGGGCGCGCCGGTGATCCTGCAAGCCAGCGCCGGCGCCCGCAAGTACGCCGGCGAATCCTTCATCAAGCACCTGATCCAGGCCGCCATCGAAGCCTATCCGCAGATCCCGCTGGTGATGCACCAGGACCACGGCCAGAGCCCCGACGTGTGCAAGGGCGCCATCGACCTGGGCTTCTCCTCGGTGATGATGGACGGCTCGCTGGAAGCCGACGGCAAGACCATCGCCAGCTACGACTACAACGTCGACGTGACGAAGAAGGTGGTCGACATGGCGCACAAGCTGGGCGTCACCGTCGAAGGCGAGCTGGGCTGCCTGGGCTCGCTCGAGACCATGCGCGGCGACAAGGAGGACGGCCACGGCACCGAGGCCACCATGACGCGCGAGCAGCTGCTGACCGATCCGGAGCAGGCCGCCGACTTCGTCAAGAAGACGCAACTCGACGCGCTGGCCATCGCCATCGGCACCAGCCACGGCGCCTACAAGTTCACCCGCAAGCCCACCGGCGACATCCTGGCGATCGACCGCATCAAGGAGATCCATCGCCGCATTCCCAACACGCACCTGGTGATGCACGGCTCCTCCTCGGTGCCGCAGGACCTGCTGGCGATCATCCGCCAGTACGGCGGCAACATGAAGGAAACGTACGGCGTGCCGGTGGAGGAGATCCAGGAAGCCATCAAGCACGGCGTGCGCAAGATCAACATCGACACCGACATCCGGCTGGCGATGACGGGCGCGGTGCGCAAGTTCATGGCCGAAAACCCCGAGAAGTTCGACATGCGCGACTGGATGAAGCCGGCGCGCGAGGCAGCCAAGCAGATCTGCAAGCAGCGCTACATCCAGTTCGGCTGCGAAGGCCAGGCCGGCAAGGTCAAGGGCGAGACGCTGCAGGTGGTGGCGGGCAAGTACGCCAAGGGCGAGCTGGCGCAAGTGGTCCACTGACCGGCCTCGCACCCAGCCAGGAAGCCGCCCGCGGGCGGCTTTTTCCATGGCGGGCTGGCTTCATAATGCATGCATACACACGCGAGGTGTATGCATGAACACCAGGACCAACATCGTCATCGACGACGCGCTGATCGCGCAGGCGATGGAGAGAGCGGGCGTCAACACCAAGAAGGCGGCGGTCGAGGCTGCGCTGCGGGCCTACGTGCGCGAGCCGGATTACGACCTCCTCCTCGCTGCGGAGGGGAGCCGGCTGGTCGCCGACGACTACGACCCGAAGGCGGCGGCACCGCCGGTCTCGGGCTCGGTCGACTCCCCGGCGCCAAGCAAGTCCGCACGCGCGCGTGCCGTGCCCAAGCGCAAACCATTTTCCCGTCCGGCGGGCAAGAAGCGGTGATCGCCGATTCCTCCGCCTGGATCGAGTACCTGCGCGGCACGGGGTCCGCGGTGCACAAGCGCCTGCGGCAGGCGCTTTCCCGTCGGGAACCGGTCTGGATGCTGGACGTGATCTACCAGGAGGTGCTCCAGGGTGCGCGTGATCCTGCCGACTTCGTCCGCCTGCAGCGGGTCCTCGACCAACCGCGCAGCTGGACTCCGGACGATCCCCGCGGCACCGTCCGACGTGCAGCGCTGCTGTACGCGACTTGCCGCTGGCGCGGGGTGACGCCGCGCAGCGCGAATGACTGCCTCATCGCCGCTTGCGCCATCGAAGCGGACGAGCCGCTCCTACATGCCGACAGCGACTTCGAGCGGATCGCATCCATCGAGCCTCGCCTGCGCCTGCTCTGAAGCCGGTTCGGGCTGGCGTGCCGCGCGGTAGGCGACAATGAGGCGCCTGTGTTCCTTGCCGCGATCGCCATGCCTACCGCCCTCCACACCTCCAATCTCACCTCCCTGCCCCTGCTCGCGCGCGGCAAGGTGCGCGACAACTATGCGGTCGGCAACGACCGCATCCTGATGGTGGCGAGCGACCGGCTGTCGGCCTTCGACGTGATCATGGGCGAGCCGATTCCCGGCAAGGGCGAGATCCTGACGAAGATGGCCCTGTTCTGGTTCGCGCGGCTGGGCCACATCTGCCCCAATCACCTGACGGGCGAGGCGCCCGAAAGCGTGGTGACGCCGGCCGAAGTCCCGCAGGTGCAGGGCCGCTCGATGCTGGTGAAGCGCCTGCGGCCGATCCTGGTGGAGGCGGTGGTGCGCGGCTACCTCGCCGGCAGCGGCTGGAAGGAGTACCAGGCCACGCAATCGGTCTGCGGCGTGCCGTTGCCGGCCGGCCTGAAGAACGCAAGCAAGCTGCCCGCCCCGATCTTCACCCCGGCGGCGAAGGCTGCGAGCGGCCACGACGAGAACATCAGCTACGAGAAGGTGGTGGAGATGATCGGCCCGCAGCTCGCGGCGCGCATCCGCGACCTGAGCATCCGCATCTACCAGGAAGCGGCCGACTTCGCGCTCACCAAGGGCCTGATCATCGCCGACACCAAGTTCGAGTTCGGCCTCGACGAGAACGGCGAAGTGGTGCTGATGGACGAGGTGCTGACGCCCGACTCCTCCCGCTACTGGCCGGTGGAGGGCTACCAGGCCGCCTTCGCCCAGGGCGAGAACCCGCCCAGCTACGACAAGCAGTTCGTGCGCGACTGGCTGGAGAGCGTGCGCATCGACGGCCAGCCCTGGGACAAGACGCCGCCGGCGCCGCGCCTGCCGAAGGACGTGATCCAGAAGACGGCGGCGAAGTACCAGGAGGCGCTGGACCGGCTCACCTCCGCCTGATGCGCGGCGCGCCGCCAGCCTGTGTACACGCGATCACCGCGGCGGTCGCGCCTAGCTCAACACCACGCTCGACAGCCGCCTGCGGTACGTCGCCACCGTCGGATCCTCCGGCGGCACCTGGCCTTCGGCCACCTTGGGCTTGGGCGGCTCGATGATCTCGAGGATCGCGATGTAGGTCTTGCGCGCCAGGTCCTCGCTCCAGGCCTTGTCGCGCATCAGGATCTCCAGCAGCTCGTCCATCGCCGCGGTCCAGCGCTGCTGCGCGACCAGCAGCCGCGCGCGGTCGAAGCGGGCCTGGAAGTCGCGCCGGTTGGCGGCGATCTTCGCGTCCAGGTCGGCCGGCGAGGCATGGCCGGCGGCGAAGGCGACGGCGTCCAGCCACCGCGCCAGCGCATCGATGCGCCGCGACAGCCCCGCCTTGTTCGCCACCGGCTCGAAGGCGCGCCGCGCGTCGGCCTCGCGGCCGGCCAGCAGCAGCGCCTTCACGTACTCGAAGCGCGCATCGTCGTCGGCCGGGTCGGTGGCTACCGCGTGCTGCAGCTTCTCGAGCTGGCCCTCGGCATCCAGCGCCTCCTCTTCCAGTGCTGCAGCGTCTTCCTCGTCGTCCTCGCCGGCCAGCGCCTGCACGTGCTTGTCGAGGAATTCGCGCACCTTGCCTTCGGGCAGCGCGCCCATGAAGCCGTCCACCGGCTGGCCGTTCTTCAGCAGGACGACGGTGGGGATGCTGCGGATGCCGAAGGCGCCGGCGAGCTGCTGCTCCTCGTCCGAATTGACCTTGGCGAGCCGGAAGGCGCCGCCGTATTCGGTTTCCAGCTTCTCCAGGATGGGGCCGATGGCCTTGCACGGGCCGCACCAGGGCGCCCAGAAATCCACCAGCACAGGCTGGCTCATCGAGGCGGCAATCACCTCCTGTTCGAAGTTTTCGATGGTGATGTCGATCATGGCCGGGGGCCCTCCGCTCGCAAAAGTAAGATTAGGGGTCTTTGCAGGAATTCTATGGACATGAGCGCAAGCGTGACGGTGGGAGTCGTGATGGGCTCCAGCAGCGACTGGGAGACCCTGCAGCACGCGGTGCAGATCCTGCAGGAGTTCGGCATCGCGCACGAGGCCCGGGTGGTGTCGGCGCATCGCATGCCGGACGACATGTTCGCCTATGCGGAAGCGGCCGCCCGCCGCGGTCTGAAGGCGATCATCGCAGGGGCCGGCGGCGCCGCCCACCTGCCCGGCATGCTGGCGGCCAAGACCACGGTGCCGGTGCTCGGCGTGCCGGTGGCCAGCCGTCACCTGCACGGCGTGGATTCGCTGCACAGCATCGTGCAGATGCCCAAGGGCATCCCGGTGGCCACCTTCGCCATCGGCCAGGCCGGCGCGGCCAATGCGGCGCTGTTCGCCGTCGCCATGCTGGCCAACGAGGATGCCGCCCTGCGCGCGAAGCTGGAAGCCTTCCGCGCGCGCCAGACCGAAGTGGCCCGTGCGATGACGCTGCCGCCGCGGGATCCGGCATGACGATCCTGCTTCCCGGCGCCACGCTCGGCGTGATGGGCGGCGGCCAGCTCGGTCGCATGTTCGTGCACGCGGCCCAGCGCATGGGCTACTTCACCGCGGTGCTCGATCCCGACGAGGGCAGCCCCGCCGGGCGCGTGAGCCACTGGCACGTGCGCAGCGACTACCTCGACGAGCGCGGGCTCGCCACGTTGGCCGGCCACAGCGACGCGATCACCACCGAATTCGAGAACGTGCCGGCGGCGGCGCTGGCGCAGCTCGCGCAGCAGCGGCCGGTGGCGCCCGGCGCCGCGGCCGTCGCGATCGCGCAGGACCGCGCGCAGGAGAAGGCGCACTTCAATCGCTGCGGCGTGCCCTGCGCGCCCTATGCGGTGATTGCGGGCGAGGCGCAACTCGCCGCCGTCGGTGACGAGCTCTTTCCCGCCATCCTCAAGACGGCACGCCTGGGCTACGACGGCAAGGGCCAGGTCCGCGTCGCCTCGCGGGCCGACTTGCGCGCAGCGTGGGAGAGCCTGAAACGCGCCGACTGCGTGCTGGAGAAGATGCTGCCGCTCGCGCTCGAATGCTCCGTGGTGGTGGCGCGCGGCGGCGACGGCGCGATGGTCCACCTGCCGGTGCAGCGCAACCTGCACCGCGGCGGCATCCTGGCCGTGACCGAGGTGCACGCGGAGTGCGTGCCCGCGGCGCTCGCCGCGCGCGCGATCGAGGCGGCACGGGCCATCGCCGAAGGGCTGCAGTACGTCGGCGTGCTGTGCATCGAGTTCTTCGGCCTCGAGGACGGCTCGCTGGTCGTCAACGAGATGGCGCCGCGGCCGCACAACAGCGGCCACTGGAGCATCGAAGGTGCCGACGTCTCGCAGTTCGAATTGCAGGTGCGCACGCTGGCCGGCCTGCCGCTGGTGCAGCCGCGCCAGCACAGCCCGGCCGTGATGCTCAACCTGCTGGGCGACCTGTGGTTCCGCAATGGCGCGACGACCGCGCAGACACCTGACTGGCCCGGCGTGCTGGCACTGCCCGGCACCCACCTGCACCTGTACGGCAAGACCGAGGCGCGCCCCGGCCGCAAGATGGGGCACCTCACGGTCACCGGGGCGGACGTGGCGGGCGTGCGCGCGACGGCGCTGGCCGCAGCGCAGCGCCTGGGCATCGAGGCCTTTTGACCGCATGATCCTCGACGGCCGCCACGACAGCTCCATCGCCGAGGCGGCGCGCGTGCTCGCGGCCGGCGGCCTGGTCGCCTTTCCCACCGAGACGGTCTACGGCCTCGGCGCCGATGCCGGCAACGACGCCGCGGTGGCCGGCATCTTCGCCGCCAAGGGCCGGCCGAGCGACCACCCGCTGATCGTGCACGTGCCCGATGCGGCGGCGGCCCGGCGTTTCGCCGCCAGCATCCCGCCGGTGGCGCAGCGCCTGATGGACGCCTTCTGGCCCGGCCCGCTCACCCTGATCCTGCCGCGCCTGCACGCGGTGGGCCGCGCTGCGGCGGGCGGGCAGGACACGATCGGCCTGCGCTGCCCCGCGCACCCGGTGGCCCACGCGCTGCTGCTGGCGGCGGCGCAGGGGAGCCCGCCGGTGTTCGGCGTCGCCGCGCCGAGCGCCAACCGCTTCGGCCGCGTGAGTCCCACCACCGCCGCCCACGTGGCGAGCGAATTCGGCGACGGCCTGCCGGTGCTCGATGGCGGCCCCACCCGCGTCGGCATCGAGTCGGCGATCGTCGACTGCACCCGCGCCGTGCCGGTGCTGCTGCGCCCGGGCACCCTCACGCGCGCGCAGATCGAGGCGGCCTGCGGCGAGCGGGTCTGGCTGCCCGAGGAGCGCTCCGAGGCGGGGCCGCGCGCCTCCGGCACGCTGGCCTCGCACTACGCACCGAATGCGCGGGTGCGCCTGATGGACGCCAAGGCGCTGCAGACCGCGCTGGACGTGCTCGGCCCCGATGCCGCCGCCGTGGCCGTCTACGCGCGCAGCCCGCTGCGCACCCGCACGCCGCACTATCGCCGCATGCCCGACGACGCGGCCGAGACGGCGCGCCAGCTGTTCGCCGTGCTGCGCGACTTCGATGACGCCGGCGTGCGGCTGATCTGGGTGGAGACGCCGCCCGACGCGCCCGAGTGGGAAGGCGTGCGCGACCGCCTGCGGCGCGCCGCCGCGACCTAGCCCCCGGTGCGGGCCGGTATCTCTGCCGCGCACGGCGCCGCCCCTTACGAGCCGTTAACCGGCCCTCGGTACACTCGCCGGTTTCAGCGGAGATTTCCATGGCTTCTCAGTGGTTGCGCCGCGCGTGGCTGGCCGCCGCCTGCGCCTCGGCCCTGCTGCTCGCCGCCTGCGGCGGGGGCTCGATCGTGTCCAGCTTCGATCCGGACCGCGTGGTCGCCTTCGGCGACGCGATGGGCGACCTCGGCCAGAACGGGCAGCGCTACACCGTCAACGACGGCACCGTGAACAACTGGACCCAGTTCGTCGCCAACGGCTTCGGGCTGCAGCTCGCGCCCAGTGCCGCCGGCGGCCTGTCGTTCGCCACCGGCAATGCCCGCGTCAGCGCCACCACGGACGCGGCCGGCAACACCGGCACGCCCTCGGTCACGCAGCAGATCGACACCTTCCTCGCCTCCAGCTCGCTGACCGAGAAGGACCTGGTCATCGTCAGCGCGGGCACCTCGGACGTGATCGTGCAGGCCCAGGCCGTCCTGGACGGCACGATCACGGAAGCGCAGGCGCAGCAGAACGTGCAGCAGGCCGCGGCGGAGCTGGCGGCGCAGGTGCGGCGCCTGGTCGACGCCGGCGCGCAGCACGTTGCGGTGGTCGGCCCCTACAACCTCGGCCGCTCGGGCTGGGCCCGCGAGACCAAGCAGGAGGGGCTGCTGCAGCGCCTGAGCGCCGTCTCGGGCAACACCGGCGCCAACGAGCCGCGCAGCTTCAACGAGCGGCTGCTGATCTCCATGGTGGACCTGGGCGCCAACGTGCTCTACATCGACGCCGCGCTGGAATTCAACGTCATCACCTCCAGCCCCGGCGCCGAAGGCTTCGATTTCAACGACGCCGAGAGCGTCGCGTGCACGTCGATCGATCCCGGTCCCGGCATCGGTACCGGCGCCGGCCAGGTGAACTCCAACCTGTGCACGCCGTCCACGATCCGGGCGGGCGCGGACTACAACCGCTTCCTGTTCGCCGACCGCGTCTACCCGACGCCGCGCGGCCACCGCGTCTTCGGCGAGTTCGCCCTCGACCGCATCCGCGATCGCTGGTAGCCGTCGAACCCCTGCTCGCGCGGGGGACGACCGGTCACTGCCGCGCCGCCCACTCCACCAGCACCGGGACCAGGTTGCGGACCACGGAGGCGCGGCGCGGGTGGTTGGCGATCGCCACCAGGATCCAGCGGCGGCCCTGCTGGCCGTGCACGTAGCCGGCCACGCCCGACACGTCGCTGAGGCTGCCGGTCTTCAGGTGCGCCAGGCCGACGTTCTGCCGCTGGCGGCGCAGCGTGCCGTCCAGCCCCAACGCGGGCAGCGAGGCGGCCAGGTCCGGCATCAGCGGCGACACCCAGGCGGCCTGCAGCAGTTGCCCGAGCTGGCGCGCCGTGATGCTCTCGTTGCGCGACAGGCCCGAGCCGTTCTCTGTGTGCGGCGGCTCGCCGCCGAAGCGGCCGCGCCACCATTCCGCCAGCACCTCGCGCGAGCCCTCGAAGGTGCCGAGGCCGCGCAGCTGCAGGCTCAGCGTCAGGAACACCTGCTGCGCCATCACGTTGTTGCTGTACTTGTTGATGTCGCGCACCACCTCCGCCAGCGGCGGCGAGGCGAATTCCAGCACCGGCTTCAGGCCCGCGGGCACCAGGCCCTCGCGCACCTGGCCGCGCAGCTGGCCGCCGATGCCGCTCCACATCGCGGCCACGGCCCGCAGCGTGTAGCCCGCGGGGTCGGGAAAGGCGAGCTGCCACACCCGCTCGCCGCATGCAGCGGGGAAGCGCCCGCCGAAGCGCACCTGGGCCGGGTTGCCGAAATCGGCCGCCAGCGCCGTGATCCAGTCGCCGCACCCGTTGCCCGTGGCCACCGGCACCGTGGCCGGCCACTGCACGCCGGCCAGCGGCGGCTCGGCGCGCACGCGGGCGCTGCCGTTCTCGGGCGTGAAGGTCAGGGTGACGGCCTTGTAGTTCACCAGCAGCGCGTCGGGGCTGGCGTTGTAGGGCCGCAGCGGCTGGCCATCGAAGGCCGCCGGATCGTGCGGCGGCAGGGCGAAGGCGCTGCGGTCGATCACGATGTCGCCGGCGATGCTGCGCACGCCCAGCTGCTGCACCTTGTGCAACAGCAGCCAGAGCCGCTCCACCACCAGCTGGGGATCGCCCTGGCCCTTGAGCACCAGGTTGCCCTGCAGCACGCCCTCGCGCACCGGGCCGTCGAAGTAGACCGGCGTCGTCCAGGTGTAGGTGGGGCCCAGCAGCTCCAGCGCCGCGAAGGTGGTGGCCAGCTTGGCGATCGAGGCGGGATTGACCGGCGCGTCGATGCGGTGCGCGATGCGCGCCGGGCCGCCTTCGGCCGGCGCGACCAGCACCGTCAGCGCGTCGCGCGGCAGCTCGCCCTGGGCCAGCACCGCCTCCACCTCGGGCGGCAACGGCTGGGCCAGGACCTGCGCGCTCGCCCAGGCCCAGGCCAGGAGACAGCAGGCGAGGCGGTACCAGCGCGGCATGCGCGCCATTATGGGTGCGGCGAAGCTTCGATAATGGGGGTTCCTTGAACCTCCTCGCCTTCGACACCAGCACCGAAACCCTGTCCATCGCGGTCGCGCGCGGCGCTGTCCTGCCCGTGCTGGAGCGCACGGGGCCGGGCGGAGCGCAGGCCTCGGCGGCGCTGATCCCGACCATCGAGGAGCTGCTGGCCGAGGCCGGGCTGGCGCTGGAAGGGCTGGACGCCATCGCCTTCGGCCGCGGCCCCGGCTCCTTCACAGGTTTGCGCACCGCGGCCGCCGTGGCGCAGGGGCTCGGCTTCGGCGCCGACCTGCCGGTACTGCCCATCGACACGCTGCTGGCCATCGCCGAGGAGGCGTACGGCCTCGCGGGCGTGACCCAGGTGGTGGCGATGCTCGACGCGCGGATGGGCGAGGTCTATTTCGCCGCCTACGAGCGCGTCGGCCCGGCGTGGGTGACGTGCGCGCCGCCGGCGCTGGGCCGGCCGGAGGACGCGCCGGTGCCCCCCGGCTGGGCCATCGCCGGCAACGTGCTGGAAATCCACGGTCCGCGCCTGGCGCCGGCGGCCGCCCATGTGCCGGCCCTGCCGACCGCGCGGGCCCTGCTGCGCCTGGCGCCCGCCCTGCTGGCCGACGGTCGGCTGCACGCGGCGGCAGAGGCCCTTCCGCTCTATATCCGGGACAAAGTGGCGCAAACTACGGCCGAGCGCGCCGCCGAGCGGGCCGCCAAGGACCTGCGCCGCGCCGCGGCCGAATCTTCCTCATGAGCGCAGTATTCAAGACCATCGAGGCGGGCTTCGAGCCCATGACCGAGTCGCGCCTTGACACCGTGGTCGCCATCGAGCGGCGCGCCTACGACCATCCCTGGACGCGCGGCAACTTCTCCGATTCGCTGCGCTCGGGTTACCAGGCGCAGCTGCTGTGCGCGGGCGACGTGGTGATCGGCTACTTCGTGGCGATGCTGGGCGTCGACGAGGTGCACCTGCTGAACATCACCGTGGACGTGCCCTACCAGGGCCAGGGCTGGGGCCGCGTGATGCTGGACGCGGTGGCGCTCTGGGCGCGGACCCAGAACGCGCACTGGGTGTGGCTGGAGGTGCGCACCAGCAACCTGCGGGCGCAGGAGGTGTACGAACGCTACGGCTACCGCCGGGTGGGCGAGCGCAAGAACTACTACCCCGCCGCGCAGGGCCGCGAAGACGCGATCGTCATGAGCTGCAAATTGTGAGCTTCGATCTCGACGAGCGCCAACGGGGGATCCTGCGCGAGATGGGGATCGAGCTGTTCTGGCCGGCGGCGCCGGCCGGGGAGGAGGCGCAGCCGCTGGTGCAAGCTGAGCCGGTTCGCACGGCGTCGCCTGCGCTGGCCCGCTTCGCCCCGCCCGAGTCGGATCGCATGACGCCGGCTGAGCGTGCGCAGCCGTCTATCGGTGCCCGCATTCCCGAACCCGCGGCGCCGACGCCGCGGCAGCCTGCGCCGGCGGCGGCCGAAGCACCCCTGCGCCAGCGCATGCCCGGAGTGGCCGACATGGAGTGGGAAGGCCTCGCGGAGGCCGTCGCCGCCTGCCGCGCCTGCCGCCTCTGCGAAGGCCGCACCAACACCGTCTTCGGCGTCGGCGACCTGCAGGCGGAATGGATGGTGGTGGGCGAGGCCCCGGGCGAGAACGAGGACCTGCAGGGCGAGCCCTTCGTCGGCCAGGCCGGCAAGCTGCTGGACAACATGCTCGCTGCGCTGGGCATCGGCCGCCGCCAGGGTGCCTACATCGCCAACGTGCTGAAGTGCCGCCCGCCCGGCAACCGCAATCCGCTGCCGGAGGAGATCGCGCAGTGCGAGCCTTTCCTGCGCCGGCAGGTCGAGCTGCTGCGGCCGAAGATCATCCTGGCCATGGGCCGCTTCGCCGTGCACACGCTGCTGCAGACCACCGAGCCGATCGGCAAGCTGCGCGGCCGCGTGCACCGCTACAACGACGTGCCGGTGGTGGTCACCTACCACCCCGCCTACCTGCTGCGCAACCTGCCGGACAAGGCCAAGGCCTGGGCCGACCTGTGCCTGGCGCAGCGGGTCATGCAGGGACTCGCCTAGGGTCCCCCAGCCGCAAGGCTCGCCCGTCGCTTGCATGCCACGGCGCCGAGGCGCTGTGCTACCGTTGCCGCTCCCGAGGGCAGCAGGAGAAGTCGATGGCCAGCCTCGCACCGGAATCCGCGCGGGCCTTGCGGCTGACGACGGTGATGGTGGCCGTGGCGGCGGGCTGGGCCTTGGAGCCGCAGCTCGCGTGGAGCCAGGCAGGCCCGGTACTGCCAAGCGGCGGTGTGCCGGTGCATGGAACGGCCCGCATCGTCGGCGTGGGCTCCTCGATGACGGTGACCACCACCAACGGCAAGGGCACCAACCATTCGGCGATCGACTGGCAGACCTTTTCCATCGGACGCGGCGCGCGGGTGGACTTCGCCCAGCCCTCGGTCGACAGCACTTCGATCAACCGCGTGCTGACGGTCAACCCCTCGGCGATCTTCGGCACCCTTACTTCCAACGGCAAGCTGGTGCTGGTCAACCCGGCGGGCATCGCGGTGGGGCAGGGCGCCGTCGTCGACACCGCCGCCTTCACGGCGTCGACGCTGGAAGTTTCGGGACCGGACGCCAACGGCAAGCTGAGTTTCGCGCGGACTCCCGGCACCACGCCGGGGCAGTTGTCGGTCGACGGCAAGGTCACCGCCCGGTCCGGCGACCTGCTGCTGATCGGGCCCGACATCCTGGTCGGCGCCAACGGCCAGCTGTTCGCGCAGGGCGGCGCGGCCATTCTCGCGGCGGGCCAGAAGGTGGACCTCACGGGCCGCGGCCTCGAGGGCATCGTGCTGACCGTCCAGGCCGGCGACAGGGCCGTCAACCTCGGCAGCCTGGAAGGCGATGCCGTCGGCATCTTCGCCGGCACGCTCACGCACAGCGGCCTGGTCCAGGCGAATGCGGTCGGCCTGGTCGGCGGCAAGGTGGTGCTGGAGGCGCGCGCCGGGGACGCGGCATTCGGCGGGGTCGTCGATGCGCACGGCACGGGCTCCTCCGAGGGGGCCGCCGGCAGGGGCGGCGACGTGACCGTGCTCGCCTCCGGCAGCATCGTGCCAGCCGCCCCCAGCGGTTCCATCACGCCGAAGCTGGCGCCCATCTTCGGCCCCGGTCTGGACCTCTTCGGCGGCATCATCGACGTGAGTGGCGGCGAGGCCGCGTCCGGCACCGGCGGGGCCGGCGGCAGCATCACGCTCTCGTCGGCCGGCGGCGACATCGGCATGCGGCCCGCCAGCCTGCTTGTCGCCAGCGGCGGCAGCGGCCGGGTGGCAGGCCAGGGCGGCATCATCCGCGCCGATGCGGCCAGCGCCCTCACGCTCGGCCAGCTCCTGGCCACCGGAGGCTTCGGTCTCGCTGCCGGCGCGCCGGCCAGCGCAGGCGCGGGCGGCCGCGGGGTCCTGAACGCTAATGGCGCGATCACGGCCGGACTGGTCGACGTGGACGGCGGCGGCGTGCTCGCTTCGGGCGCGCTCGCCGGACGTACCGGCACCGCCGGTGCCGGCGGCACGGTGCAGATCGCTTCGCAGTCCGGCAACGTCACCCTGGCCGGCGTGTTCGCCAGTGGCGGCACCGCGCGCGGGCAGGGCGCGGGAGGCGCGGGTGCGGCCGTGGCGGCCGCAGGCGGCGGCGCGGGCGGCGACGTCACGGTATCGGCCGCAGGGGCCATCACCTTCGATCTCGCCGCCGCACTCGGAGAGGATCTGCTCGGCCGGCTGCAACGCGGCGGCTTCGGCAACGGCCAGCCCCTTCCGCTGCCCGCCCGCGCGCCGCGCATCGAGCTACCGCCGAACCTGCTGGAGATCCTCCCCGGCGTGCGCGCGGCCGGTGGCGACGGCTCGCAGGGCAGAAGCGGCGGGGCGGGCGGCTCCATTACCCTGGTCCGCACGTCGGGCGACCTGCTTGCCGAGGGCGGCCTGCGGCTCGATGCGCGCGGCGGCGCCGGCGGCGCGGCCCAGGCGGGCAGCGGTGGTGTGGGCGGTGCGGGCGGCACGGCCACCCTGGAGGCCCGCAACGGGGCAGTGCGCCTGCGCAGCCCGCAGATCCTCCTCGCTGGAGGCGAGGGCGGCGCCAACGCAGGCGGCGGCACGGCGGCGAGCGGCGCGCCCGGCACCTTTGCCGCCAGCGGAACCTCGGTGGAGGTCGACGGCGCGCTCGACCTCGCCGCCAGCTGGAACAACGCCGCGTTGGTCAACTTGAACGGCACCGCCCTCACGCTGGCCGGCGACTTCAACAATCTCGCCGGCGCCACGCTCGCGGGCACCGGCACCGTGCGGGTGGGGGGTGGCACGGGAACGCTGGCCAACCAGGGCACCATCGCCCCCGGAGGCGACGGCGTCATCGGCACGCTGTCGATCGACGGCCGACTCGCACAGCACGCGGGTTCCACGCTGGCGGTGGACGTCGGCTCGCCGGCCGCCTTCGACCAGTTGCAGGTCTCCGGCGCGGCCACCACCAGCAGCGAGAGCCGGGTGCTGGTGAAGTACGCGCCGGGTGCGGCGCTGGCGCCCGGCGACCGCCTCCAGGTGCTGCAGGCGGCGAACCTGCAGGCCGCGGGGCTGCCGCAGGTGGCCGAGGCCGCAGGCACTGCGCGGCCGGCGGGCGTGGCCGGCATCGCGGCCAGCATGGATGCGGGCGGCGTGGTGCTGAGCGCGCTGGCCCCGGGTGGGTCGCCGCCGGTCGTGGAGCCCCCGCCGGTCGAGCCGCCTCCTGGGGGCCAACCCCCTCCGGTGGTGCCGCCGCCGGTCGTCCAGCCGCCCCCCGTCGAGCCGCCACCCGTGACCGGGCCGCCGCCGGTGGACAACCCACCCCCACCCGTGAGCGAAGGCGGCCAGCTGGCCCGCGCCGAAGTGCGCGAGGTGGCCGACCTGGGCACCGACTTCCAGCAGGGATTCGAGCAGCTGGTGGAGCCGGGCCGACCACCGGACGGCCGCGAGCGCAAGGACCCCCGCGACGCCATCGTCGTCACCGGCAACGCCTGCAGGCGCTGAGGGGGCGCGGCCGCCGACGCCGCTGAAGGGCGCGGCAGGCCCGCGCCGCCGCTCAGAAGCGCGGCAGGTCCGGTCGCACGATCCGGCCGCCACGCACCAGCATCTTGCCGTACTCGGCGCAGCGGTTCAGCGTCGGGATCACCTTGCCCGGATTGAGCAGCTCGCGCGGGTCGAACGCGCGCTTCAGGCCGCGCATCTGCTCCAGCTCCGCCGGGCTGAACTGCACGCACATCGAGTTGAGCTTCTCGATGCCCACGCCGTGCTCGCCGGTGACGGTACCGCCCATGGTGACGCTGGTCTCCAGGATCTCGGCGCCGAACTTCTCGCAGCGGTGCAGCTGCTCCGCATCGTTGGCATCGAACAGGATCAGCGGATGCAGGTTGCCGTCGCCGGCGTGGAACACGTTGGCACAGCGCAGCGCGTACTTCTTCTCCATCTCCTGGATCGCCAGCAGGATGTCCGCCAGGCGCTTGCGCGGAATGGTCGAATCCATGCACATGTAGTCGGGGCTGATGCGGCCGGACGCGGGGAAGGCGTTCTTGCGGCCGCTCCAGAAGCGCAGCCGCTCGGATTCGTCGCGGCTCACCGCGATGGCGGTGGCACCGGCGTCGCGCAGCACCGCGCTCATGCGGCCGATCTCCTCCTCCACCTCCTCCGGGGTGCCGTCGCTCTCGCACAGCAGGATCGCTTCGGCGGTGAGGTCGTAGCCTGCGTGGACGAAGTCCTCGACGGCCGCCGTCATGGGCTTGTCCATCATCTCCAGGCCGGCCGGGATGATGCCGGAGGCGATCACCGACGCGACGGCGTCGCCCGCCTTGCGCACGTCGTCGAAGCTGGCCATGATGCAGCGCGCCAGCTGCGGCTTGGGAATCAGCTTCACCGTGACTTCGGTGACCACCGCCAGCATGCCCTCGCTGCCGATCATCACGGCAAGCAGGTCGTAGCCCGCCGCGTCGAGCGCGCGGCTGCCGAATTCCACCGGCTCGCCCGCCGCGGTGTAGCCGCGCACCCGGAGCACGTTATGCACCGTGAGGCCGTACTTGAGGCAGTGCACGCCACCCGAGTTTTCCGCCACGTTGCCGCCGATGGTGCAGGCGATCTGGCTGGAGGGATCGGGCGCGTAGTAGAGGCCGTAGCTCGCCGCGGCTTCGCTGATCGCGAGGTTGCGCACGCCGCACTGCACGTCGGCGGTGCGGGACACCGGATCGATCTTCAGGATCGCGTTGAACTTCGCCAGCGAGAGCGTCACGCCCAGCGCGTGCGGCATCGCGCCGCCCGAAAGCCCCGTGCCGGCCCCGCGCGCCACCACCGGCACTTCGAGCGCGTGGCAGGTTCGGAGCACGTCCTGCACCTGCTGCTCGCTCTCCGGCAGCGCCACCACCAGCGGGCGCTGCCGATAGGCCGTGAGGCCGTCGCATTCGTAGGGGGTGGTGTCCTCGTTGTGCCACAGCAGGGCGCCGGGCGGCAGCACCTTCTGCAAGGCTTCCACGACCTTCGCCTGCAGTTCGCCGCGCTGCAGGACTTCGACGGATTCGGGGGCGTTCATGCGCGTCTCCTCTTGCTGTCGTCCCCGCGGATGCGGGGATGGCGGGTCTCTAGCGGAAGATCACCGTCCTGTGGCCATTCAGCAGCACGCGGTGCTCGCTGTGCCACTTCACCGCGCGGGCCAGCACCATGGCCTCGGTGTCGCGGCCGGTGGCGGTGAGGTCTTCGACGGTGTGGCTGTGGTCCACACGGGCCACGTCCTGTTCGATGATCGGGCCTTCGTCGAGGTCGGCCGTCACGTAGTGGGCGGTGGCGCCGATCAGCTTCACGCCGCGGTCGTGCGCCTGGTAGTAGGGCTTGGCGCCCTTGAAGCTGGGAAGGAAGCTGTGGTGGATGTTGATCGCCCGGCCGGAGAGCTTGCGGCACAAGTCGTCCGAGAGGATCTGCATGTAGCGCGCCAGCACCACCAGCTGCGCGCCCTCGCTTTCGATCACCTCGTACTGGCGCGCCTCGGCCTGCGCCTTGGTCGCCGCGCTCACGGGGATGTGGTGGAAGGGCACGTTGTAGCTCGCCGCCAGCTGGTAGAAGTCGCGGTGGTTGGAGACGATGGCGCGGATGTCCAGCGGCAGCAGCCCGCTCTTCCAGCGAAACAGCAGGTCGTTCAGGCAGTGGCCTTCCTTGGAGACGAAGATCACGGTCTTCATCGGCTGCGCGCAGGCGTGCAGCTGCCACTTCATCTGGAAGCCTTCGGCGAACAGCTTGAGCTGCACGCCCAGGTCCTCCTGCGTGAGCTGGCCGCAGGCGAAGCGCACGCGCATGAAGAACAGGCCCGTGCCGTGGTCGTTGTACTGCGCCGCCTCCTCGATGTTGCCGCCCCGCTCCAGCAAAAAGCCGGAAACGGCGTGGACGATGCCGGGACGGTCGGGGCAGGAGAGGGTGAGGATGTAGGCGTCGGACATAAGGCTGCCATTGTGGCAGGCGGCGCATCGACCGGCCCGTGCAGGGCCTTGCCGGCCTTGGTTGACGCCCCTCGCGGCCGCGGCGCATCATTCCCGCAACCAAGGAGGAAGACCATGAAGCGACGCGAACTTTCCGCGTGGCTGGCCCTCGCCGGCATCGGCGCGGCGACGGGGACGCAGGCCCAGGGCCTGGCCGGCATCAGCGAGCTCGATGCGCGCACCGGCCTCAAGACAGCGCTGGAAACCGGCGCCAGGGCGGCGGTGAATCTGCTCGGCCGGCCGGACGGCTTCCTCGGCAACCCGCAGGTGCGCATCCCGTTGCCCGGTTACCTGAAGGACGCGGCGCGATTGCTCAGCGCGATCGGGCAGAAGAAGCAGGTGGAGGCGCTGGAGCTCGCCATGAACCGGGCCGCCGAGAGCGCGGTGCCCGGGGCCACCCGCCTGCTCACCGACGCCGTGAAGAACATGAGCGTCACCGATGCCAGGAAGATCCTCACCGGCGGCGACACCTCGGTCACGCAGTTCTTCGCCGAGAAGACGCGCACGCCGCTCGCCGCGCAGTTCCTGCCCGTGGTGAAGCAGTCCACCGCCAAGGTGGACCTGGCCGCGAAGTACGACGCGCTCGCCGGCAGGGCCGCGGGCTTCGGCCTGGTGAAGAAGGAGGACGCCAGCATCGACCACTACGTCACGCGCAAGGCGCTCGACGGCCTCTACCTCATGATCGGCGAAGAGGAGAAGAAGATCCGCCGCGATCCGGTGGGCACCGGCAGCGCCGTCCTGCAGAAGGTGTTCGGGGCGCTGCGCTGACCGCTGGCGCAAAATGGGCGCTTCGTCCAAGGAGTTCCGCATGGCCTACAACGATTTCCGCATGGACAGCCACTGGCTGCCCTTCACGCCCAACCGCCAGTTCCGCAAGGAGCCGCGGGTGTTCGTCGCCGCCGACGGCATGACCTTCACCACCCACGACGGCCGCAAGGTGATCGACGGCATCTCCAGCCTGTGGTGCGTGGGCGCGGGCCACAACCGCAAGCCCATCAACGACGCGATCAAGAAGCAGCTCGATACCCTCGACTACGCGACGGCCTTCCAGGCGAGCAACGACCAGGCCTTCAAGGCCGCCGAGGCGATCGCTGCGATGGCTCCCGGCGACCTGAACAAGGTGCTGTTCTGCAATTCCGGCTCCGAGGCGGCGGACACCTCGCTGAAGGTGGCGCTGGCCTACCACCGCGCCCGCGGCGAGGGGCACCGCAACGTCTTCATCGGCCGCGAGAAGGGCTACCACGGCGTGGGCTTCGGCGGCATGAGCGTGGGCGGCATTCCCGCCAACCGCAAGGTGTACGGCACCGCGCTGCTGCCGCGGGTGGACCACCTGCGCTTCATCCACGACCCGGCCAACGCGTACATCCACAACCAGGAACCGGAGACGCAGGAAGACTACCTGGCCGAACTGGAGAACCGCATCCTGCCGCTGCACGACCCGAGCAACGTGGCGGCGATCATCGTGGAGCCGGTGGCGGGCTCGGCCGGCTGGTACATCCCGCCCAAGGGCTACCTCAAGCGCCTGCGCGAGATCTGCGACAAGCACGGCATCCTGCTGATCTTCGACGAGGTGATCACGGGTTTCGGCCGCATGGGCACCAACTTCGGCGCCGATTTCTACGGCGTGGTGCCGGACATGCTGAACTTCGCCAAGTGCGTCACCAACGGCGTGATCCCCATGGGCGGCGTGATCTGCCGCGACAGGATCTACGACCAGATGATGAAGACCGACGCGCCGGAGCACATCATCGAGTTCTTCCACGGCTACACCTATTCGGGCCACCCGGTGGCCGCGGCCGCGGCGGTCGCCACGCTGGACGTGTACAAGAAGGAGAACCTGTTCGCGCGCGCGGGCGAGATGGGCAAGGTGCTGGGCGACGCCTTCCACTCCACCTTCAAGGGCCTGCCGAACGTGATCGGCATCCGCAGCCTGGGCCTGGCGGCGGCGGTGGAACTGGCGCCGATCGCCGGCGCGCCGGGCAAGCGCGCCTTCGACATCTACCTCGACTGCTTCCGCAAGGGCGCCCTGGTGCGCCCGGCCGGCGACGTGCTGGTGATCGCTCCGCCCTACATCGTGGAGAAGGAGCACATCGACACGCTGGTGAACACGCTGGCGGATTCGGTCAAGGCGAACGCGTAAAGGGGCAGGGCCGGCGCGCCCGATCCCAGGGCACGGCGCGGTGTCTCGTAGGCTGGTGGTGAGCCTTGCGAACCCCAGCGATGCGCGAGCGCCGCGAAGCGCTGGGGTTCACGCGCGCCTGGCGGCGCGGTTCACCGCCAGCCTACGGGTCCGCGCGCAACGGATCGTCGTGGGCCGCGCCTACCGCGCCGCCTGCTTCCGCTGCTGCCGGTGCTCCTGCTGCTTGCGGAACTCCTCGCAATAGTCCTTGCCCGTCTCCTGCGAGGGCAGCAGCACCGAGCGGGCGACCAGCGTGCGCGGCAGGTGCTGCGGCACGCCGAGGTCGGGCAGCACGTGGCCCGAGCCGGCCAGCAGCACCACCGTCTTGCCGGGCGCGGCGGAGGACGAGATGGCGCGGGCCATCGAGATGTCGCGCGCGATCTGCACGCGCGTCATCGGCTGGACCTGGTTCTCCGGCAGCATGTCGCAATGCCCGCGGCGGATCGCCTGCTGCTGCGCCTTCAGCGCGGGGCCGGGCAGCAGCACGTCCAGCGTGCTGTCCTTCATCGCCTCGCGCAACTGCTCGCGCGACAGGTTGCCGCCCACCACGGGCACGCCGGCGCGCACGGCGGCCATGATGGCCGGCCCGTAGCGCTCCCAGGGCCAGCCCGTGCCCTTGTTCCACTTCAGCGCCTCGCGCACCTGTTCGTCGCTGGCGGTGGCCGGCAGGCCCGCGGTGCTGGTGCCCTGTTCCGCCATTTCCAGCGCCACGGCCCCGAGCTGGCCCCGCTTCGCCAGCGTGCTCACCCAGCGCTCCTGGATCCGGCCATGGGCCTCGGCGTCGTGCTGCTCGCCGATCAGGACGGCGTCGATGCCGGCGGTCTCGGGCACCGGGGCGAGGGCCGCGCAGCCCGCGAGCAGGAGGGCGGCGGCGAGGGTCAGGATGCGCATGGCCCCATACTAACGGCCCGCGGACGGGCAGTTTGTCGCCCGCGCCGACAGTTTCCGATGTCCCTGCCTTTTTTCCTGCGCGCGGCCGCCACGCTGCTGCTGGCCCTGGCTGCGGCCCTGCTGTGCGTGTGGCTGCGCACACCCCTGCCCTGGATGATCGGGCCGCTGCTGGCCATGTCCATCGCCTCCATCCTGGGCGCGCCCACGCGCAGCTGGCCGCCGCTGCGCAACGCCGGCCAGTGGGTGATCGCTTCGGCCCTGGGCCTGTATTTCACGCCCCAGGTCACCGCGCTGGTGGCCGGCCTCTGGTGGGCCATCCTGCTGGCCATCGCCTGGGCGCTGGGCCTGGGCTGGGCCTTCGGCCGCTGGCTGCACCGCCGCCACGCCCACCGCATCGGCGGCGAGCCGCGCACCCAGTGGGCCACCACTTACTTCGCCGGCTCCATCGGCGGCGCCTCGGAGATGACCCTGTTGGCCGAGCGCGAGAACGGCCGCAGCGACCTGGTGGCCGCCGCGCACACGGTGCGGCTGATCATCGTCACGCTGGTGATCCCGCCGGCGATCCTCTATAGCGGCCTGCACGGCCTCGACGCGACCCTGCCCGGCGCCCGCGAAGTGCATGGCCCGGGCCTGCTGCTGCTGGTGCTGGCCACGGGGGCCGGGGCCTGGCTGATGTCGCGCACCGGCCGGGCCAATCCCTGGTTCATGGGCGCGCTGGTGGTGAGCATGGGCCTGACCATGGCCGGCATCGAGCTGTCGGCCCTGCCCAACGGGGCCACCAACGTGGCCCAGCTGCTGATCGGGATCAGCCTGGGGGTGCGGTTCCGGCGCGAGTTCCTGCGCGGGGCGCCGCTGTGGTTGCTGGACGTCGCCCTGGGCACCGTGGGCATGATCCTGCTGTGCGCCGGCTTCGGCGGGCTGCTGGCCTGGGCGACCGGGCTGCATTTCGCCACCCTCGTGCTGGGCACCTCGCCGGGCGGGATCGCGGAAATGGCCATCACGGCCAAGGTGCTGCAGCTCGGGGTGCCGGTGGTGACCGCGTTCCAGGTCTGCCGGCTGGTGGCGGTGCTGGTGCTGGTCGAGCCGCTCTACAGATGGGTCGGGCCGCGCTAGGCGGCCCGGCAGGGGGAGCCTCCTCCGTCGGGGCTCCCGGGTGGCCCGGCCGTCGCGGCACGGGCCGGAATGGGATCAGTGGATGACGAGCGGGTTCTGCGCCAGCTCGGCGTAGCCGTCCAGGGTGGCCTCCACCTCCTCCTGGGTCGGCGTGTTCAGCTGCCAGGCGTTGATCTGCCGCTGGAAGGCGTCGGCCCAGGAGCCGTCGAGATAGACCTCCTTGTTGGAGCGCTTGTCGACGATCTCGAAACCGTGCCGCACGACCTGCGGGTGCGCCTCGCCCTCGTTCGGCTCGTTGGCCTGCAGGTGCACCACCACGAACGAATCGGAGTCGTAAAGCATTTGCATGATGTGTTCCTTCTGCCTGTAGCTGGCTGCGGAAGACTTCGATTCAAGTGTGTCACTCAAGCGGAAGTGCCGCAGGCACGGCCCGGATTGGCCATGGCTCCAATTTAGGTACCCGCCTTCTCAGCCCTTGTCGGTAGAGGACCACCTGTTGTCCACGGTGTCACCGTTGGGGTTTGTCAGACGCAGGCGCACGGGGGCGTAATCCATGCGGGGCGCGAGCCAGAGTTCCACCTTCTGGTCGTATTCGCGGCGGGGCAGGCGTTGCAGCTTCAGGGCCGGCAGCATGCCACCCGGCAGCGCCAGCTCCTCCTCGCCTTCGACGGCGAACACCCAGGTGTCCACCTCGCGGGTGCTCGCGGTGGGAACGGCCACCAGCGTGCCGGGCGGGTACTTTGCCGGCTGGCCGGCCACCAGCGCGGCGAGCTGCAGCAGCACGCTCAGGCGGTCCTGCAGGCCGTCTTCGAGCGCCGCCTGGGGGCGGTTGTTGCTGAAGACGACGCGGCCGCCCGCCCGGTCGAAGTGCGTGGCCTGCTCGCTGCGGGCCTTGTCGGCGAAGTAGTCCGGGGCCAGGCCGCCCGGCGTGATGCGGCCGGTGCTGCGCTGCACGCGCGTGCCCGCCAGGCCGCCGGCTTCGAGCCGCGCCTCGTACTGCCGGCCGTCGTGGCGCCAGTCCAGGAGGGCGGTGCCGGCGAGCGTGAACGGGCCCTTCTGCAGCGTGACTTCGTAGTGCAGGCGGGTGGAGGGGAGCAGGGCGACCGGACGCTCGACGGCGGGCGGGGATG
>NZ_DASSVG010000625.1:0-11366 GCF_035706265.1 Ramlibacter sp.
GGCAACCAGCCCATAGCCGCATTGAGCGTGGCCGCCATCCACTCGCGCCTGCGCGATGCCAAGCGGCGCGAGGCGGTGCTGGCCGAGATGCGCACGGCCGCCGCACAGCTGGAAACCATCCTGTCGCAGATTCCGCCGCAGCTGGGACAGTTGAGCGCGTAAAGCGCCGCTCAGCCCGACGCACCCGCCGGCGGCATTCCCACCTTCAGCTTCTCCGCCCACGGCAGCAGCGCCTCCATGATCCCCGCGTGCAGCGTCACGCCTTCGGCCTGCTGCTGCCGCGCGGTGGCGAAACCCTTCTCGCCGGGCAGGCGGACCGGTTCACCCGCGCGCGCCGGGCGCGAGGCGTGGCACTGGCGCGCGACTTCGTCCATCTGGCGCACGAAATCCGCGCGCCCACCGAACGCCTGCGGATCGAGGATCTGCAGGAAGACCGTCGCGCCCCAGCCCTGCTTCGGGTCCGCGCGGCCGAAGCCCGCCAGCCCGCCGGTGAGCGCCTCCACGGTGAGCGTCAGCCCGTAGCCCTTGTGGCCCGAGTCGAGGCCGCCGAGCGGCAGGATCGTGCCCTTGGGCTCCTGGAACAGCACGGCGGGGTCGTCGCTGGGCCGGCCGTGGCCGTCGATCACCCAGGCCGCCGGCAGGCGTCCGCGCTCCTCGTGCAGGCGCTTGGTGAGGCCGTTGGTCGTCGCCGACGTGGAGATGTCGGTCACGATCGGATCGCCGCTGGTGGGGATGCCGATCGAGATCGGGTTGGGCGTGAACACCGCGTCCAGCCCGCCGAAGGGCGCGACGCTGGCGGAGTTCGCGTCCGAGGAAGCCAGGATCATCATCAGGCCCTGCTCCGTGGCACGGCGGTGGAACGCCGCAAGGCAGGCGATGTGGTGGCTCTGGCGGATCACCACCGTGCCCGTGCCGCACTCGCGCGCCTTGGCGGCAGCCGCCTCCATCGCCTGCAGCACCAGCCAGGGGCCGGGCAAGCGCCGGCCGTGCCAGGTGAGCGTGGCCGCCGTCTCGGCGATCACCTCGGGCCCGCCCACCACGCGCATCGAACCGGATTCGACTTCGCGCAGGTAGGAAGGCAGCAGCTGCAGGCCGTGCGTGGTGTGCCCGAGCAGGTCGCCTTCCACCAGGATCTCCGCCACGCCCTGGGCCTTTTCCTCCGGCATGCCGGCGCCCACGAGGAGCGCGCGCGCGAAGGCGAGCAGGTCGGCGGCGGCGTAGCGGGGGGTGGACTGCGTCATGGAATTTGCGGTGGAAATGCGGGAGCGAGTCTAAGAGCCGCCGCCGCCGTGGGCCTCATCGTGATCCCTACGTGGCGCGCTTGCGAACTTTCATCGTCGCGTTCGGGGCGCCATGAACACCTCGTTACCGCCACCCCCGCTGCCGCACCCGCACACCCACAATTCCCGGAACAACAACAGCCGAGCACCATCTCCATGTTCGACTTCAACCTGTGGGCTTGGCTGTCCCTTGCGCTCATCGCCGCCCTGGTGCTGGTGATCTACTCGATCCGCTGGCACCGCAGCCCCATCCTGCAGGTCAGTTCCGAAGCGGGCATCGCCGAACTGATGCCTTCGCTGTCGGGCCTGACGCTCAGCACCGCGGTCGAGGGCAACACGGTGGACGTGCTGGAGAACGGCGCCTTCTACGACGTGCTGCTCGAACGCATCCGCGCCGCGCAGCATTCGGTGCATTTCGAGACCTACCTGTGGAAGCCGGGCGCGCTCGCCGACCGCATGGCCGCAGCCTTCATGGACTGCGCCAAGGCCGGCGTCACCGTGCGCATCCTGCTCGACGCGCAGGGTTCCAAGCGGATCGACAAGGACATGGTGGCGCGCCTGCGCGAGCACGGCTGCAAGCTCAAGTTCTTCCACAAGAAGTCGCTCTACACGGTCGGCGTGCTCAACGACCGCGACCACCGCAAGCTGTGCGTGGTCGACGGCCGCGAAGCCTTCGTCGGCGGCCACTGCATCACCGACGAGTGGCTGGGCAACGCGGAGGATGGCAAGCATTTCTCCGACGTGAGCGTGTGGCTGCACGGCCCGATCGTGCACAGCGTCCAGGGCGCCTTCAGCGAGAACTGGGCCGGCGAGACCGGCGAGCTGTTCGTGGGCGACGGGGTCTTTCCCGTGCTGGAGAGGGTGGGCACCATCCCGATCCACGCCGCCTTCGTGAAGCCCGAGAACTCGGCGCCGGCCGTCAAGATCCTGCACCACACGGTCCTGTGCCTGGCCAAGAAGAGGATCTGGATCCAGAACCCCTACTTCATCCCCAAGATCGAGGCCATCGACGCGCTGGCGGCGGCCGTGCGGCGCGGCGTGGACGTGCGGGTGCTGATGCCTTCCGCGAGCGGCTCCGACAGCCCGATGGTGCAGCACGCGGGGCACCGCCACTTCGAGAAGATGCTGCGCCACGGCGTGCGGCTGTTCGAGTACCCGCACACGCTGCTGCACCAGAAGCTGATGACGGTGGACGGCTGCTGGTGCTCGGTCGGTTCCACCAACTTCGACGACCGCTCCTTCGACACCAACGACGAGATCACGCTGGGCATCCTCGATGCGGGCGTGGCCCGGCGCTTCGAGCAGATCTTCGAGCGCTACCTGGCGCGCGCCGAGGAGATCCGGCTGGAGCGCTGGCGCAAGCGCGGCGCGCTGCACAAGCTGAAGGACAACGCGGCCTACCTCCTGAACGACGTGCTCTGAGCGGGCTCGCCGCCTCGGCGAGAATCGGGCCATGGCCCGACCGCTCGCCGAAGACCTGCCACCCGAAGCCCTCGCCCTGCTCAAACGCGCCACGCGCCTGACCTCGCCCTGCGGCGACGGCGACATGGTGTGGCATGCCTGGGGCGACGGCGAGCCGCTCGTGCTGCTGCATGGCGGCAGCGGCAGCTGGACGCACTGGATCCGCAACATCGAGGGCCTCACCGCCGCCGGCCGCCGCCTGCTGGTGCCGGACCTGCCCGGCTTCGGCGACTCGGAGCGCCCGCCCGGCAACGGCGACGCCGACGGCGTGGTGCCCGTGCTGGCCGAAGGCCTGCCCTACCTGCTGGGAACGCAGGCGGTGGACGTGGCCGGCTTCTCCTTCGGCGGCCTGTGCGGCGGCCTGCTGGCGGCGGCGCATCCGGAGCTGGTGCGCCGGCTGGTGCTGGTGGGCGCGCCCGGTTTCGGGTTGCGCGAGAAGCGCCTCACCCTGGTCGCCTGGCAGCACCTGGACGACCCGCACGCTCGCGCCAACGCGCACCGGCGCAACCTCGCCACCCTGATGCTGCACCGGCCCGAGTCCATCGACGCCCTGGCCGTCGCGGTGCAGGCGGCCAACGTGCCGCACGACCGGATGCGGCGGCGCAAGCTCGCCATGACCGACATCCTGCGGCGCCACCTGGGCGCCATCGAATGTCCCGTGGACGCCATCTACGGCGAGCACGACGCCCTCTACGGCGCGGACCTGCTCGATGCGCTGGAGCAACTGTTGCCCGCCGCGCCGCGCTTCGGGCGGCTTGTTCGTATCCCCGGCGCCGGACATTGGGTACAGTTCGAGGCGGCCGCCGATTTCGAGGCGGCTTTACTCGAACTGCTGCAATAAGGCAAGCCCAAGACGGACGTGAACGGATCACATTTACACCGGTATCCAGTCGTTTTGCGCCGTAGCCGGGCGTTCCTAGACTCTCCTCCACCTTTTGGAGGACAGCGAATCATGGAAGCAGCAGCCCAGTCCCTGACCACCTTCACCCTGCCCCGCCCGGCGGCGCCCGCCTCCAGCGGCGGCATCGACGCCCGCGCCGCGGCCCGCTGCGCCTGGCGCGTGCTCGAGGAGATCGACTACGGCCTCATCCTGCTGAGCGCCGCCGGCGAGCTGCAGCACGCCAACCAGCTCGGGTGGAGCGAGCTGTCGCGGGCGCGCTTCCTGCACGTCGAGGAGGGGCAGGTCGTCGGCGAATCGGCTGCCGTGACGCAGGAGCTGCGCCGGGGCCTGCAGGCGGCCGCCCTGGGCCGCCGCCACATGCTGATGCTGCGCGAGGGCGGCGACGTGCTGCCGGTCACCTGCGTGCCGCTGCTGCCCGCCGAGGGAAGCGCCACCCCGGTGCTGCTGATGCTGGCCCGCCAGAGCGCCACCCGCAACCTGAACGTGGGCTTCTTCTCCCGCACCCACGGCCTGACGGCCGCCGAGGAATCGGTGCTGCGCCACCTGTGCGACGGCCTGCAGGTCAAGGAGATCGCGCGCGCCAAGGGCGTCACGCCGTCCACCGTGCGCACGCACCTGCGCTCGCTGCGCGAGAAGACCGGCCTGCGCCACATCCGCCTGCTGGCGCAGCGGGTGGCGATGCTGCCGCCGATGCTGCCCACCAATCCGACGCTGCCGGCCACGCCCGGCCGCATGCTGCACCAGTGAACCGGGAACTCCGCCTCCCCGGCGATGCCGCGGACGCGGAGGGCCTTCCATTCGCTGCCGGCTCGCGCCACACCGAGGCGCTGGCCGCGCGCGGCAGCCTGCGCAACTTCCGCCGCGGCATGCTGCTGATCCAGGAAGGCGACATCGGCAGCACGCTCTACATCGTGCGCTCGGGGCGCCTGCGGGCCTTCGCCGCCGACCCCAAGGGCAAGGAAATCACCCTCGGCCTGTACGGCCCCGGCGAGTACGTGGGCGAGATGTCGCTCGACGGCGGCCCGCGCTCGGCCAACGTCGAGACGCTGGAGCCGACCGCCTGCGCCGTGATCACGCGCGAGACGCTGCTGGCCTACATCGCGGAGGAGCCGAGTTTCGCGCTCGAGATGATGGCGCGCCTGATCCGCCGCGCCCGCCTGGCCACCGAGAGCACGCGCAGCCTGGCGCTGATCGATGTCTATGGCCGTTTCCGCATGCTGCTGGAGCAACTGGCGGAGCCGCCGGCCGCGGACGGCAGCCGCATCCTGCGCGAACGCCTCACCCACCAGCAGATCGCCAACCACCTGGCCTGCTCGCGCGAGATGGTGAGCCGCCTGATGAAGGACCTGGAAGTCGGCGGGTACGTGGGCAAGCGCGATGGCCGCATCGTGCTGGCGCGGGAGCTGCCGGCGCGTTGGTAGGCGGGCGGGCGCTCGCGCGCGTTGCTGGGGTTCGCGAAGCTCACCTTCCGCTTCGCGCCAGCCTACGGAACGCGGCTCAGCGCTGGCGCGCTGCTCCTCGTAGGCTGGTGCTGAGCGCGCGCGAAGCGCGCCGAAGCCCAGCGCTAACGGCGCTCACTTTTCCACGCGCCGATCCACCACACGACCAACACCGCCACCAGCCCCAGCGTGAGCACGTTGTCCGCGGATTCCACGCCGCCGCGGAACGCCTGCCACTCCCATCCGAGCGACCGCACCCCCACCTGCGCCAGCGCGACCTGGATCAACGCCGCCAGCGCATCCGCCGCGAGAAACGGCCGCCAGGGCATGCGCAAGGCCCCCGCGATGAAGAAGATCGTCCCCCGCTGGCCCGGCAGGAAGCGCGTGACGAAGGACAGCGGCGCCGCGTGCCGGCGCATGCCCTCCTCCAGCCCCGGCAGCCGCCGCGGCGGCACGAAGCGCGCCGCCCAGGGCCGCCGCACCCAGCGCGCGCCGTAGCGGTGCCCGATCCAGACACTGAGCGCATCGCCCGCCAGGATCGCCAGCCATGCGAGCGCCGCGAACGCCAGCGCGTTCAGGCCGCCGGGCCGCAGCGCCAGTTCCGCGCCGGCGAGCAGCACGATCTCCTGCGCCCAGGGCGCGCCGATGCCGGCGGTGGCCGTCAGCAGGAACAGCAGCGTGTACGCTTCGCTGCCGCGCAGCGCCGCGAGGACTTCGAGCGCCAGTTGCTGGAACACCGACCGCGTCGCCGGGAGCGCGCGCCGCGCCGATTACAGGGCCCGCCCGAGCCGGGCGAAGCCTTCCTTGATCTTCTCCACGTCCGCCGTGGCGAAACTCAGGCGCAGGGTGGCCACGTCGGGGTCCCTGGCGAAGAACGGCGCCCCCGGAACGAAGGCCACGCCCTGCTCGATCGCCCGCTTGGCGAACTCGCCGGCATCCTTCACCTTGCCGCCCGCGCCCGTGAGGCGGGCCCAGAAGAACAGGCCGCCCTGCGGCTCGGTGAACTCGATCGCGGCGCCCAGTTCGCGCTGCAAGGCTTCGGCCATCGCGTGCGAGCGCTCCGCGTACTTCTGCCGCACGTTGCGCAGCGTGGCCGGCATGCGGCCGCTCTTCAGGTATTGCGCCGCCGTCGCCTGCGCGAACGTGCTGGTGTGGGCATCGCTGAACTGCTTGCACATGGTGGCCTTGGCCAGCAGCTCCGGCTGCGCCACCAGCCAGCCGACGCGCAGGCCGGGGCTCAGCACCTTGCTCATGCTGCCGCAGTGGGCGATCCACTCGCGGCTGCCCGGCACTTCCTTGGAGAGCGCGAGCAGGCTGGGCGGCGGCGCCTCGCCGAAATACAGGTCGCCGTAGGGATCGTCTTCCACCACCAGCACCTGGTACTTCACGGCCAGCTCCAGGATGCGGCGCCGGCGCTCCAGCGACAGCAGCGCGCCGCTCGGGTTGCCGAAGGTCGGGATCAGGTACACGAACTTCGGCTGGTGCTGCACGATCAGCTGCTCCAGCTTGTCGACCTGCACGCCATGCGCGTCGATCGGCGCGCTCTGGATGTCGGCGCCGTACAGGCGGAAGCACTGGATGGTGGCCAGGAAGGTCGGCCCCTCGACGATCACCTTGTCGCCGGGGCTCACCATGGTCTTGCCGATCAGGTCCAGCGCCTGCTGGCTGCCGGTGGTCACGATCAGCTGCTGCGGCTCGATGTCGGCCACGCCCTTGCTGCGCTCGAAGGCGGCGAGCTGGGTGCGCAGCGGCTCGTAGCCTTCGGTGGCGCCGTACTGCAGCGCGCCGCCCGGCTCCTCGGCCAGCGCCTTCTGCGAGGCCTCGCGCAGGCCTTCGACGTCGAACATGGCGCTGTCCGGGAAGCCCCCGGCGAAGCTGATGATCCCGGGCTTGCCGAGCAGCTTGAACAGCTCGCGGATGGCGGAGGTTTCGACGTTGTCGAGGCGGTCGGCGAATCGGAGCGGCATGGGAAGTGAGTGCTGGGAAAGGTCTGCCCGCATTCTCGCCGATTCGTTCGCAGCTTCTCAGTGCCAGGCCGCCCGCACCCGTTCGAGCGCCTGCTCCACGTGCTTCGTGAGGCGGGAGGCGCCGACGGCCGTCAGCACCAGGCTGTGCGTCGCGCGGGTCATCGCCACGTACAGCAGGCGCAGTTCCTCCAGCCGCTCCGCCTCGGGCGGATCGATGCGGTCCAGCCCCACGAGGAACACGCAGGGGAACTCGAGTCCCTTGCTGCTGTGGAAGGTGGTCAGCGTCACGACATCGGCGGCCTCCGCCGCGCGACGCCGTTCGCCCTTGGGCGGCGTGCAGGGCACGCCCGCGGCCTCCAGCGCGGCCCGAACGCCGTCCAGCGAGCGGTGGTAGCGTGCCAGCACCGCAATCTCGGAGGCCTTGCGCCCCTGCGCGAGCAGTTCGGCCACACGCTCGGCGACGGCAGCGGCCTCCTGCGTGCCCCGCTCGAAGCGCAGGAACTCGGGCAAGGGCCCGCTGCGGCCGGCGGACTGGGGCATCACCAGCGGCAGATCCTCCTCGGCCCGGTCCTTGCCCTCCTGCAAAACGGCCTGTGCGCACTCCAGCGCCAGCGCGAGCACCTCGGTCGTGTTCCGGTAGTTGATCCTGAGGATGTCGGTGCGGCCCTTGGCCTCGATGCCGAGGCTGGCGAAGTTCCACCTGCGGCGCTGCTTCTGGTAGATCGACTGCGCGTCGTCGTAGAGAACCAGCAGCGACTTGCTGGCCGGATCCACCATCTGTGCCGCCGCGGCGAGCCACGCGTCCGCGAGGTCGTGCGCCTCGTCGATCAGCAGGGCCGTGTACTGCCCCTTGGGCACGCGCGCCGAGGTGATGCCCTCGCAGGCCAGGCGCGCCATCGCGTCATAGTCCTCGCTGGTAAGGGCGCCGCTGCGCACCGGCCCGAGCTGGTACGTGCGAATCAGGTCCATCGCCCAGGCATGGAAGGTGTGCACCTGCACCGCCGGCCCCACGCCCTTGAGGCGCAGCAGGGTCTCGATCCGCGTCGCCAGCGGCCGGTTGAAGCAAAGCACCAGGATCGGCTTGTCCGGCCGCGCCGCGGCGGCCAGTTGCACGGCGCGGAAGACCAGGATCATGGTCTTGCCCGAGCCCGCCGGCCCGTGGATCACGCGGTGCCCTTCGCCCAGGCTGCGCGCCACGGCTTCCTGCTGCAGGTCCATCACCTGCAGCACATCCTGCACGACCAGCCGCGCCGGCGAACTCTCGGGCCACAGCGACTGCTGCGCCCCGAGGCGCAGTTCGGGAAAGAGCAGGCCGCGCACGATGTTCATCTGCGGCAGCGACAGCGGGTGCTGCCACTGCACGTGGAACATGCCCCACAGCTTTTCCTGGAAGGCCATCGGATCGACGTCCTCGGCCAGGTCGTCCTGCAGCAGCACCTTGTGCGGCTCGAAGACGGCCGCGAAGCTGGCGTCCTGCTCCACCTCGCGCCGGCGGATGCGGCTCAGGACGGCGCCCCAGCCCCAGGGCAGCAGCAGCTTGCCGCGGTGGCGCCCCTCGGCGTGCAGCAGTTCGGGCAGCTTCTCGAGCTGGTGCGTCAGGTCCAGCATGTAGCCGCGCGCCTGGGCGACCGGATGCTCGCTGGCGACCAGCCCGCGCTCGGTGCGGATCTGCACCTGCATGGGATTGGCGTCGACGATGGTCGACCGCTTCCAGCCCTTCACCTCCAGCACCAGCAGCCCGCGGCTGGGATGCAGGATCACGAAATCCGGCTCGCGGCCGGAGCCCATGATCGGGACGTTGTGCCAGACGGTGTAGTCGTCTTCCAGGTTGCGCGCGAGCGCGTCCAGCACGTCCTTCTCGCCCGCATTCGCGCGGTTGCGGACCCTGGTCTTGCCCTGCGGAAAAATCGCCACCCCGAGAGAACCTCCCGGGGGCAAGTCTAGCGTTCAGCGGGGCTTGTCCTTCTCCTCGTGGGCAGCGGGGATGTCCGGCGAGGCGATCGGCTTGTCCTCGTCGACGATCTTCAGCTCGCGCTGTTCGCCCCAGCCCTGCGAGGCGAAGGCGCGCTCGCGCAGGCCTTCCTCGCGCATGCCTTCGGACGCGCGCTCGGTGGTGCGCTCCGGGTTGCGCTCCGGCGGGAAGAACTCGCCCTCGCGCCGCACGTCCATGTTGTGGCTCGCATCCATGTCCGAGCGCGCGGTGCCGAAACGCTGCTCCATGCTGCCGGCGCCGCGCTCGGCGACCACGTCGCGCAGCGGCCGCTCGCCGACGCGGTGCACCAGGCTGAAGTCCGCGGGGTTCAGCCCGTGCAGCACGTCCTGCGCCCGCTGCGCCTGCGCTTCGTCGGGGCTTTCGACCAGCACCACGTACAGGCCCTGCTCCACGGCGCGGCTGTAGGTGTCCGCATGCGGCACGTGCTTGCCGGCGCCAAAGAGGCGCTCGAAGAAGGAGAACTTGGCGACCACGTCCTGGTCGCGCCGTTCGCCGCTGCCCTCCGGCTCCGCCATCGGCGTGCCGTCGGCGTGGCGGTGCTCCACGTGGATCTCGTGCCGGTCGAAGCCGGCCTGCACCAGCCGCTCGGCCGCCTGTTCCGCCGCCGCCCGGTCCTCGAATGTACAGATCGCGGTATGCATGGATGAACTCCTGTGCCTCGTTCAGCCCCTGGGCTTGTCCTTGTCCACGGGGCGCAGCCCCGGAGCACTCTCGATGTCGGGGTCGCGCAGGTCGGGGCCGGTGGTGGGCGAGAGCCTGTGCGATGCCAGGGCGTGCTCGCTTTCCATGTTGGACGAAGTCGCGGTGTTGGTCCAGCCTTCGTACGGTTCGCGGCTGCGCTCGACCATGCCGGCCTGCTCCTGCCGCATGCCCACGATGTCGCGCAGCGGCCGCTGCTCGGCCCGGTGCACCACGTTCAGGTCGCCGGCCTGCAGGCCGTGCAGCAGCGTGCGGGCGCGCTCGGCCTGCGCCTCGTCCTCGGCATCGACCACCACCACGTAGCTGCCACGCTCGACGTGCTGAGCGTAGGTGTCCACGTGGCCGGAGGGATTGTCGCGGCCCAGCAGGCTGGCGAAGAAATGGCCGAACGAGGACAGCACGCCCCGGTCGACGGCGATCTCGCGCTCCATGCCGTCCCACTGGTCGTTGGCTGCGGAGCGTTCGCCGTGCAGATCCTTGTGCTCGATGTGCACGTCGTGGCGCGCGAAGCCCGAGCGCACGAGGCTGTCCACCGCCTGCTCGGCGCGGGCGCGGTCGTCGAAGGCACAGAGGGCGGTATGCATGGCGCGTTCTCCTTGTTCCGTTGGCACTCCCTTTCTTGTAGGTCTTCCGCGGCGCCGCGGCTGTCGTCCGGCCGAGGTGGGGCGGGTAGGTCCGGGACTACCCTGTGGCCGTGGCCGAGCCGCAGGCGCATGCTGCGCGCCATGATCGAGAAGCACCTGGACATTGCCACCGCCGACGGCGCCATGAACAGCTTCGTCGTGCATCCCGAGGAAGGCGGGCCGCACCCGGTCGTGCTGTTCTACATGGACGCGCCCGGCAAGCGCGAGGAACTGCACGACATGGCGCGCCGCCTGGCCAGCGTCGGCTACTACGTCGTGCTGCCCAACCTCTACTACCGGCGCACCCGCGAGTTCGAACTGAAGGAGCGCACGCCCGAGGCGATGAAGCCCATGTTCGAGCTGATGGACAGCCTCAGCAACGCGATGACGGTGCGCGACACCGCCGCGATGCTGCAATTCGTCGACGCCCAGCCGGAAGCCGATGCCCGCCGGGTCGGCGCGGTGGGCTACTGCATGAGCGGGCCCTTCGTGTTCGCGGCCGCCGCGGCCTACCCCGAGCGGATCGCCGCGATCGCCTCGGTCCACGGCGCGCGCATGGTCACCGACCGCGACGACTCGCCGCACCACATGGCGCCGCGCATCCGCTGCGAGACCTACGTCGCCTGCGCCGAGACCGACATCTGGGCGCCGCCGGAGGCGGTCGCCGCGCTGCAGGCGGCCCTGCAGGCGGCCGGCACGCCGCACCGCGTCGAGTGGTATCCCGGCGCGCAGCACGGCTTCGTGTTTCCCAAGCGGGCCGGCATCTACCACCAGCCCTCGGCGGAGCGCCACTGGGAGCGGCTGTTCGCACTGTTCGAGCGGCGCTTGCGGCGTCCCGGCGCGAGTGCGGCCTGAGCATGGTCGAGCGGCCGCCCTATACTGCCGCCCAACCATGCTCGCCCCCCTGATCGACCGGCTTTGCCGCGTGCTGTCTGCCGTGATGGTGCTGTTCCTCGCCCTCATGGTGGTGATGGTGTTCGGCAACGTGGTGCTGCGCTACGGC
>NZ_DASSVG010000626.1:0-6399 GCF_035706265.1 Ramlibacter sp.
TCTGACCCGAACAGGCCATCCCGTGAAAATCCTTGTCCTGCATGGGCCGAACCTCAACCTGTTCGGCCGCCGCGAGCCGCACATCTACGGCCGCACGACGCTGGCGGAGATCGACGCCGAACTCGCCAAGATGCGCGCCGCGGTGCGGCCGGTGTACGACAAGTTCTCCGGCGCGTACGACCCGGCCATCGTGAACCTCTTCAAGTCCGAGCTGGAACGCGTCTCCCGACTCTGACCCGAACAGGCCATCCCGTGAAAATCCTTGTCCTGCATGGGCCGAACCTCAACCTGTTCGGCCGCCGCGAGCCGCACATCTACGGCCGCACGACGCTGGCGGAGATCGACGCCGAACTCGCCGCGCTGGCGCGCGAGCTCGACGTCGAGCTCGAGACCATCCAGTCCAACCACGAAGGCGCGCTGGTCGACTTCCTGCATCTGCACATGGACGCGGCGCAGGGCGCCATCGTCAACCCGGCCGGTCTCACCCAGCACGGCGTGCCGCTGCACGATGCCATCAAGGCGATGCCGTTTCCGGTGCTGGAAGTGCACATGACCAACATCGCCGCGCGCGAAAGCTGGCGTGTGCACTCCATCATCTCGCCGGCCGTGAAGGGCACCATCCAGGGCCTCGGGCGCCACTCGTACCTCATGGGGCTTCGCGCGGTGGTGGCCCTCGCTCGCGAGGCGCAGGCGCAATGACGCAGGGGATGCAGCGCCTGCTCGATCTCGTGTGCCGCGGGCTCGAGTTCGCCATCGCGGCCGCATTGGCGGTGATGGTGGTGCTGGTGTTCGGGAATGTGGTGATGCGCTACGGCTTCAACTCGGGAATCACCGTGTCGGAAGAAGTGTCACGGTGGCTCTTCATTTGGGGAACCTTCCTGGGCGCGCTGGTCGCGCTTCGCGACCACGCGCACCTGGGGATGGACCTGGTGGTGGGCAAGCTGCCGCCCGCCGGCAGGAAGGCCTGCCTCGTGCTGAGCCACGTCTTGATGCTGGCGATCGTGGCGATGCTGGCGAAGGGTGGCTGGGAGCAGGTTCAGATCAACTGGGAGGTCGCGGCCCCCACGACGGGGTGGTCCATGGCCATCGTGCACGCGGCTTCGGTGGTGTTCGCCGCCATCGCGGGCCTGATCCTGCTGGTGGACCTGGGGCGCCTGTTCACCGGGCAGCTCGCGGATGACGAACTGCTCATGGTGCAGGAGTCGGAGGAGTCGGCGCAGCTGCGTGAAATCCTCGGCTCCGGGGGGCGGACGTGACGCTCGCCATCTTCGTGAGTGCGCTGCTGTCCGCGATGGTCATCGGCATGCCCGTGGCCTTCGCGCTGCTGGCAAGCGGCGTCGCGCTGATGTGGCACCTGGAGATGCTGGACTTCCAGATCCTCGCGCAGAACCTGATCGGCGGTGCAGACAGCTTCCCGCTCCTTGCGGTGCCCTTCTTCATGCTCGCCGGCGAGGTGATGAACGCGGGCGGTCTGTCGCGCCGCATCGTGGACCTGGCGCTCGCGCTCGTGGGCCACATCCGTGGCGGCCTCGGCTACGTGACCATCATGGCCGGGTGCCTCCTGTCGGCGCTCTCCGGTTCTGCGGTGGCCGACGCGGCGGCCCTTACCGCGTTGCTTCTGCCGATGATGGTGAAGGCGGGGCACGAGCGCAATCGCTCCGCAGGGCTGATCGCCGCCACCGGCGTGATCGGGCCGGTGATCCCGCCCAGCATCGGGCTGGTCATCTTCGGCGTTGCCGCCAACGTGTCCATCGCCAAGCTGTTCCTCGCCGCGATCGTTCCGGGCCTCCTGATCGGCGGCGCGCTGTGGATCACGTGGGCATCCCTGGTGCGAAGCGAGAAGATCGAGCCGGCGCCCCGCAAGTCCGGCGCTGAAATCCGGGCGGCCGCACGCGAGGCCGGCTGGGCGCTGCTGCTGCCGCTGATCATCCTGGTGGGGCTGCGCATGGGCGTCTTTACGCCCACCGAAGCTGCGGTCGTGGCCGCTGTCTACGCACTGTTCGTCTCGATCTTCATCTACGGCGAGTTGAAGCTGCCGGGGATCTACCGGGTCTTCGTGTCCGCTGCGAAGACGAGCGCCGTGGTGATGTTCCTGATCGCC
Source organism: Ramlibacter sp. (assembly GCF_035706265.1). Classification (GTDB taxonomy): domain Bacteria; phylum Pseudomonadota; class Gammaproteobacteria; order Burkholderiales; family Burkholderiaceae_C; genus Ramlibacter. The sequence goes on from NZ_DASSVG010000626.1 coordinate 2,102, forward strand.
GCGGCAATGGTGAGCGCCTGGCTCATCACCGTCGCCAACCTGCCCGGCCAGGTCACGGCGCTTCTGCGGCCCTTCATGGACTCCCCGATCCTGCTGATGGCTGCCATCATGGTGCTGGTGATGCTCGTGGGGACGGCGCTCGACATGACGCCCACCATCCTGATCCTCACGCCCGTGCTGATGCCCGTGGTGAAGGCCGCCGGCATCGACCCCGTGTACTTCGGCGTGATGTTCATCATCAACAACTCGATCGGGCTGGTGACACCCCCCGTGGGCACGGTACTCAACGTTGTCGCCGGCGTCGGAAGGATCCGGCTCGACGACGTGACGCGGGGCGTCATCCCTTTCATGGGCGCCCAGTTCGCCATGATGTTCCTCATGGTGCTGTTTCCGCAGCTTGTCACCCTGCCGGCCAGGTGGCTCGCCGGGTAGGCCGCCCGTACGAGCAACGCATTTTCGAGCGTTGGGTTCTAATCCGGGCCATGAGTACGACCTATCGCGTGCCCGGAGCAGTGGTCACCGAGCGCGAGCACTCGGTTCCGCTGGTTCATGGGGATCCGTCGCGTGGCACGATCGGCGTTTTCACGCGCGAACTTGCTGCCCCGGACGGCCTGGATCGTCCCTACCTCGTGTTCCTGCAGGGCGGCCCGGGCTTCGAAGCGGCCCGCCCGACGAGCCCGCCGTCCGGGTGGATGGGGCGTGCCCTCAAGGACTTCCGGGTCCTGCTGCTCGACCAGCGGGGCACGGGACGCTCCGCGCCGGTCGGGCCCGTCATTCCAGGAGCAACACCCGCCGACCAGGCCGAGTACCTCACGCATTTCCGCGCCGACTCGATCGTGCGCGACCTGGAACTGATTCGCGCCGGACTCGGCGTCGACCGCTGGAGCCTGCTCGGTCAGAGCTTCGGGGGATTCACCTCGCTCACCTACTTGTCCCTGGCGCCCGAGGGGCTGAGGGAGGTCCTGATCACCGGCGGCCTCGCGCCGATCGACCATCGGCCGGTCGACGAGATCTACGCGGCGACGTGGGCGCGCGTGCGCGAGGCGAATCAACGCTATCACGACCGCTACCCGGGAGACCTCGATCGTTTGCGGGCGATCCTGCGCCGGCTCGACGAGGAGGACGTCCGATTGCCGAACGGCGACCGCCTCACATCGCGTCGGTTCCGGCAAACCGGGATATGGCTCGGCGACAGCGCCGGGTTCGAGCGGCTGCACCATCTGCTGGAGCTTCCCTTCGGCTCGCCGGCCTTCATGGTCGACGCGCAGATGGCGTCTGCCTGGGAGCGCAATCCGATCTACGCGACGCTCCATGAGTCCTGCTATGCCGACGGCGGGGTCACCGGCTGGTCCGCCCACCGGCTCGCGCCGGAGGAGGCAGTGACTGGCGAACTCCTCGGTGCAGAGCACGTCTTTCCCTGGATGTGGGAGGACTATGCGGGGTTGCGCGCCCACCGCGAAGCGGCGCAGCTTCTGGCCCACCATGCATGGCCGCGCCTGTACGACCCAGACCGCCTGGCCCGCAACGAGGTCCCGGTGGCAGCGACGGTGTACGTCGACGATGTCTACGTGGAGCGATCATTTGCCGAGGAGACGGCCCGCAGCGTTCGTGGGCTGCGGGCCTGGGTGACCAACGAGTACGCCCACAACGGCTTGCGCGCCGACGGCGAGCGCATCCTGGGGCGTCTGCTCGACCTGGCGCGGGGCAGGGCGTAACGGGCCGCGTATCGCTCTCATGGCAGGGGAAGCACTCGTCTCCGAGCGCCTCACCCGCCGCGGCCGCGATCAGGCCAGCGCCTCCTTGAATGTCGCCAGCAGGCGCGCCCAGGCGCGTTCCGATTGGTCCGCGTCGTAGACCTGCGTGTCGGGCGGGCACCAGCCGTGGGCCGCGGGGTAGACCTCGACCTCGCCCGGCAGCTTGGCGGCCGCCAGCGCTTCGCGCAGGGCGACCTTGGCTTGCGGATCCTTCTTGTCGTCGTTCTCGGCCACGGCGATCAGGTAGTGCGCCTTCGTCTGGGCCAGCAGGCGATGCGGACTGTCGGGCCCCGGGGTCACCATGGCAGCGCCGTGGAAGCTTCCGACCGCGCCCACGCGGCCCGGCGCCACCGTGGCGGTGCGCACCGCGATCGGACCGCCCATGCAATAGCCGGTGGTGCCGATCCTGCGCCCCTTGTCCACTTCGCGTTGCGCGTCCAGCCAGGCCACGAAGGTCTTGCCGTCGCTCAGGTGCATGGCAGGCGTCAGGGCCTGCATCAGCGGCATCACTTCGGCGATCGGCGTCTTGCCGGCTTGCGGCGCGGTGGGAGCCTTCTTCTGCCGGTAGAAGGGGTTCACCACCAGCACGCTGTAGCCCGATTCGGCCAGGCGCCGGCCCATCTGCCGGAAGGCGGGACGAAGGCCGAAGATGTCAGGCCACACCAGCACGCCGGGCGCCGGTCCGGACGTGGGGGCGACGAAGTAGGCGTCGCTCGTGCCGTCGGGGGTGGTGATGGCCACCTCGCGCTCGGCCACGGCCACGGCGTCCGCCACGCTCGGCAGCGCGGTCAGGATGCCCGCGGACGTAGCCCACGCGGCGAAATCGCGCCGCGTGTATTTCCTGAGTTCTTCCTGGTCATTGACATCGCACATGGTTGCTTCACCTCGTGGGGTCAGGTTGCAGATTGGGAACCGCCGCGAGGTCTCCGACGCTCGCGAGGGCGTCGAAGTATTGCGGCTCAGCCGCACCTGTGCAAGACGGCGTCGGTCATACTGCACCGCATGAACTGCAGCACCGGTGCTCGTCCATGACGGAAGACAGCCATGACGACGTCGATCCCGAGGAACTCCGCCGCGACCTGGAGGAAACGGCGCTGCAGATCCAGCGCGGTGAACTGAAGTCGGTCACCTTCACGGACGGGGCGGTCGAGCGCACCTTCCCCCTCGGAACCGAGGAGGAGCGGGATGCGGCCCTGCTCACGATCAGGACGATCCTCGGGCAGGTTCACTGAGCACGTGCCGTCCTTCAGGGGCCAGCTACGCTCCTGGCTTCCGCATCCCGGAACGCCCGCTCCAGGGTCGCAGCGCTTGCAAGCTCTTTTTGAATGCGGGAGACGGCCTCGGGAGCACGGTCTGCGGGATCCTCGATCGCGAGCTCGATCAGCGTCAATGCATAAGTCAGGCGCTCACCGTAGAGAGCGCCCAGGGCGTGCATCAGATGAACGGATTCCCAGGCATCGGGCTCCCGCCCATCGGCCCGGATTTCCGTGAGCACCTGCAGAGCGAACGCGACGACCACCTGGGTTTTCTGCTGCGCGTTCATCTCCCGGAAGGCGCGGTCGGTGGGAGCAAGGCTGTAAAGCTGGTCTCGGTTCATGACCCGCAGATTACCGCAGTGCGCGCCGTTGAACGAGATCGCGCGACGTGCTCGCAACTGCTGCTCGCGGCCAACTGCAGCCTTCTCCAGCGACTGCGCCGCCTCCCGCAACCCGTCCACGGAGAGTTCTGCAAGGAATTCGAGGCTGGGCGGCGGCAGGTCAGGCGTGGTCACCCTGACGGTGTTCAGGCGCTCACGCGTGCGCCCGGCGCGATGATGGAAGGCGCCGCGTTGAGCGTTTCGATGGCGAAGCCTGCCGCGGCCTTGTAGCGCGCCATGTAGGCCTCGCGCTCCGCGGCGGCGATGACCTGGTCGATGTCGTCGAACACGCCGCCGCAGCGCTCGTCGACCAGGCCCAGCAGGCCGAAGGGGCCGGCGCCCCGGTTGCGCAGCACGAGTGCCGATACGTCGGCGCACAGCTTGTCGTTGTAGGCTCGCAGTGCCGCCGGGGCGACACCGTGGTCCACGAGCGCGGCACCCAGCACCCGCGCATCGACGATCGCCTGGCTGGCGCCGTTGGAGCCCACCGGGTACATCACGTGCGCAGCGTCGCCCATGAGCGCCACCCGGCCGTCCACCCACGTGGGCACCGGGTCGCGATCGATCATCGGGTACTCGAACACCTGCGTGGCGCCGCGCAGCATCGCGGGTACGTCGAGCCAGCCGAAGTCCCAGCCCTCGAAGTGGCGGATGAATTCGCCCACATCCACCCGCCTGTTCCAGTCGCCCTGGGTCCAACCCTCGCGGTTGTCCACCGTGATCTCGGCGATCCAGTTGATGGTGGCCAGACCGCTCGCGGGGTCCGGCTGCGAGATGGGATAGAACACGACCCGGTGCTTGAGGCTGCCGAGGCCCACGAAGGAGGCGCCGGTGCGGATCGGCACGCCGGGGCTGGTGCCGCGCCACATGATCGCGCCGCCCCAGTGGATCGGCGGCTGCGAGGGGTG
>NZ_DASSVG010000627.1:0-3845 GCF_035706265.1 Ramlibacter sp.
CCGGATGACGCTGTAGAGCACCTCCAGCGTGGGATAGGCGCACAGCAGGACGCTCGCCCAGGGCGAAACGCGCGGATTGCGCGCCATCAGTTCCACCGAGAGCCACGCCAGCGTGAAGCCCGAGAAATAGGCGCCGCCATCCCCGAGGAACAGGCGCCCCCACGGGAAGTTCACCAGCCAGAAGCCCGCGACCGCGGCGCACATGATCACGGCGACGAGCGCCAGCGGCTGGTCGCCGACGGAAAAGGCGATGGTGGCGAGCGCCAGCAGGGAGATGATCACCGTGCCGCTCGCCAGACCGTGAAAGCCGTCGATGATGTTGATCGCGTTGGTCACGCCGCCCACCGCGAAAGCCGTGAACAGGACGGTGACCGGCCAGATGGCGAGCAGGTTGTCGGCCATCGGCAGGTCGATCCGGCTGATGCCGTAGCCGCTCCACACCGTCGCCAGCGCGCCGCTGCCCATCGTGAGGAACAGGCGGGTGCGCACGCTCACGCGCTTGGTGACGTCTTCCAGCAGGCCCACCAGCAGGGCGGGCATGCCGGCCAGCAGGACGGTGCCGAGCAGCGCGCCTTCGCTCGGGCCCGGCAGCACGATCCAGGCGGCGGTGGCCGCGACGTAGATGGCGATGCCGCCCACGCGCGGCGTCGGGTGGAGATGGACCTTCTGGACGGCACCGGGCAGGTCCATCGTGAGGTGGCCGTGCTTGTGGGCGCTCATCACGAGCGCCTGGGCTATCACGAACGACAAGGAAAGCGTCACCGCGACCAGCGCGGGCCAACCCAATGAAAGCACCACGTGTTCCTCCTGTTTCCCTCAGGATCGGACCGTCAGCTCGGAAGCGCTGCCCGGGTGGGCGCGCTTCTCCTCTAGTTCTTAGTGTTCGACTCGGGCCGCGGACTGCTTGCGGTTACTTCCCGGCGGAATACGCGTACTGCTTGTAGCGGTAGCCCCCATACTTGTATGCATAGCTGCCGTAGTGGCGCCGGCTCATGTCCAGCGCATTCAGCAGAACGCCCGTGACGGCCTTGCCCGCCTGGGAAAGCCGCTTCGCGGATTCGAGGAGCTCGCCGGTCTGCGATTCGCCCGCGCGGGCGACGAGCAGCACCGTGCCGGCGAGGTTCGCGATGGCGGGCGTGTCGGCCGCCACCAGCACCGGCGGCGTATCGATGATCACGTAGGCGTATTCGTCGGAGAGGTGCTGCAGCAGATTCGCGAAGGCGCCGCTCATGAGGAGCTCTGCCGGATTGGGCGGCACCATGCCGGTGGCGAGCAGGTCGAGATTGGGCAGCACCTCGCGGTGGATCGCCTCCTGCACCGGCAGCACGCCGGCCAGCACCTCCGACAGGCCGTGCTGGCGCGACAGGCCGAAGTACTGGTTCAGGTGGCCCTTGCGCATGTCGGCGTCGATCAGCAGCACGCGCCTGCCGCTGTTGGCCAGCACCGCGGCGAAGTTGGAAGAGACGAAGCTCTTGCCGACGCTGGGCGTGGCGCCGGTGATCAGGATGCGGTTGGAGCCGGATTCCAGCGCGGCGAACTGCAGCGCGGTGCGCAGGCTGCGCAGGCTTTCGATGGCGGGATCGTCCGGCACCAGGGACGCGAGCACGTGCACGCCGGGCTTCTTCTCCGCCGACTTGCGCGCGAGTTCACCCTGCATGGGGCTCAGCGGAATCGTGCTGTACACGTTGAGGCCGGCGTCGGCCTCGATTTCTTGCGCGCTGCGGATGCCGCGGAAGAAGGAGTTGCGCAGCAGCGCCAGCAGTGCACCGGCCACCAGGCCAGCCAGGGCCGCGGCGCCCAGGATCGCCGGGCGGTTGGGCCCCACCGGCTCCTCCGGCCGGGTGGCCTGGTCGATCACGCGCACGTTGCCGATCTTGCCTTCGCGCACCAGCTGCAACTGCAAGGCGTCGTTGCGCATCTGCTGGTACAGCTCGTTCGTCATCTTCACGTCGCGCTCGAGGCGCAACGCATCCTGCTGCACGGCGGGCATCTTGCGGATGCTGGAGTTGGCGCGAGCGAGCTCCTCCCGCCAGGCCTGCAGCTGCGAGTCGAGCATGCGGACGGCCGGATGGTCCGCGGTGAAGCGCGTGAGGAGCTCGCGGCGCTTCTGCTCGGCCTCGAACATCTTGGCTTCGATGTCCACCGTCCGGCCCAGCGCGATCTTGGCTTCCTCGTCCAGCGCCACCGAGCCCTGCTGGTTGCGATAGCGGGTGTACTGCTCTTCGGCCTGGCTCAGTTGCTTCTTGAACTGCGGCAGCTGCACGTTCAGGAAGGCGAGCGTCTTCTCGGCCTCCGCGGCCTTGCGCTCCACGTTCTGGCGCACGTACTGCGCGCCGATCTCGTTGAGCACCACGGTCAGTTCGTCGGGGTCGGAGCCGCGCAGGCTCACGTCCATGATGCCGGACTGGCGCCCCTTCTCGGCCAGCCTCAGGGTCTGCTGCAATTCATTGATCGCCGACAGGCGAGAGCGGCGCAGCACCTCGAACTCCGCGCCCGGCTTGCCCATCAGCGAAGCCACCGTGAGCTCGACGCGGCCCAGCGGCGTGTTGGCGACCAGCGGCTCGCCGACGCGCCCATGCAGTTCTTCCGCGAGCTTGGGGTGCGTGAGCGTGTACTGCCCCTCGCCCTCGGCGATCAGGCGAAACGGCGTGCCTTCGAGCTGGCGCGGCACCACCAGTGCCGGCACGGAAATCGACTCGGTGCCCGTCACGTAGCCGGGAAGCCCCAGGAACCCGGGCTCGGAGAGGCCGTTCGCGCGGCGTGCCAGCGCTGCGCCGACGATGGGCAGGTAGCGCGGTTGCGCCTCGATGTAGAGGCGGGCGTTGTCCACCGCCTTGCCGATCACGAGGCGCGAACGCAGGATCTCCAGTTCGGCCGTGGTGGCTGTCTTCACGTCCACCAGGCTGGCGGCCTCGCCGAGCAGGCTCTTCGTGTTGTTGGCGCTGTCCTCCACCTGCACCAGCAGGTTGGCCTCGTAGATCGGACGCGCCAGGTAGGCGTACGTTCCCCCCGCCGTCACCGCGAGCGCCGCGACGGCGGCGACCAGCCATCGGTTGTCGACGATGATGTCCCAGTATTCGACGAGGTTGATGCCGCGTTCCTCTTCGCGCGCGGCGCCGGAAGCGGGCATCAACTGCGTATGGAGCGGGTGGGGAGCGTTCATGATGCGGCCAATCAGAGTCTGCGGATGCGCTGCACCCATGAGGTCACGCCCTCATCGATGAGCTTCAATGCGTGTCGAAAGACCGGCTCCGGTTGCCGGTAGGGATCCGGGATGTCGCGGTCGGCGTGCTCGCCCAGGCGGAACACGCGGCCGCAGATTTCGGGATACAGCGACTCGAGTTCGCGCCGCTGCTCCCGGCTCATGACGAACACCATGTCGGACTCCACGCACATCCTGCGCGTGATCTGCATGGCGCGGTGCCCCGAGATGTCCAGCCCGCGCTCGCGCAACAGGTCGACCGCGATCTCGTCCGCGGGCGCGCCCACGAGCGCGTTCAGGCCCGCGGACTGGACGCGCCAGCCCTGCAGCTGCGCCGCGAGCAGGCCCTGCGCCATCGGGCTGCGGCACACGTTGCCTATGCAGACGACCAGCAGCGTGTTCACGGGGCGACCGCGTTCCTTCCTGCATTCAGCGCCTGCGCACTCGGCAGGATCAGGCTGATGATGCGGTTCCACTGCACCAGGGGGACCGAGTCCACGTACACGACGTCGCGCGGCTGCAGGTAGAAGCTGTCGGCCAGGGCGAGCGCGCTGGGGCTGCTTGCGTCGAGGTGGAACAGCGCGGGAGTCTCCTGCCCCACGTTGCGGATCACGTAGATCTGTCCGGGGTCGGAGGTGCTCAG
>NZ_DASSVG010000628.1:0-9082 GCF_035706265.1 Ramlibacter sp.
CACCACGAAGCTGCGCAGGTAGCCGGCGGGCAGCCAGCTGCCGGCCAGCTGCCCCGCCCATTCGGTGGCCGCCTCGATCGCCCCCTTGGGCGCCTCGGCCCAGGCGAACACGGCCTGGAACATCAGGAACAGCAGCAGCGCGAGCAGCATGGGGCCCAGCACGGGGTGGAGTACCACGCGGTCGATGCGGTCGCTCAGCAGGTGCGGGACGGCGGCATCGAGGCCCAGGCGCTGCAGGATCGCGCGCACGGCCTGGTGGTCCGGCAGTTCGTCTTGGGGCGCCGGCATGGGATCGGCCGGCCGCGGCAGCGCCTTCCAGATCTCGGGACGCTCCAGCAGCGCCCGCAGCGGCGCGTCGCCGTCGCTGCGCACCGCCACCGTGCTCACCACGGGTACGCCCAGCTCGCCCGAGAGCGCCTCGGGGTCCACGCGCAGGCCGCGGCTGGCGGCCAGGTCCGCCATGTTGAGCGCCACCACGCAGGGCAGGCCCATGCGCTTGACGCCCAGCACCAGGCGCAGGCCGCGCCGCAGGTTGGTGGCGTCGACCACGCACACCACCAGGTCCGGCCGCTTCTCGCCGGCGGCGTTGCCCTGCAGCACCTGGCAGGTGATGCGCTCGTCGGGCGAGCGCGGGTGCAGGCTGTAGGTGCCGGGCAGGTCGAGCACGCGCACCGTCTTGCCCGAAGCCAGCGTGAGCCGGCCCTCCTTGCGCTCGATGGTGACGCCGGCGTAGTTGGCCACCTTCTGGCGGCTGCCGGTCAGGCGGTTGAACAGGGCCGTCTTGCCGGCGTTCGGGTTGCCCACCAGCGCGGCCAGCCGGCCCGGCGGGTGCAGGTGGATGACGGCTTCGTTCATGCGCCGCCGGCTTCGCCCGCTTCGATGTGCACGCAGGCGGCTTCGGCGCCGCGCAGCGCGAAGGTGGACTGGCCCACCCGCACCACCAGCGGATCGCCGCCGGGAAAGCCGCGGGTCATCACCACCACCTGTTCGCCCGGCAGGAAGCCGATCTCCTCCAGCTGCCGCGCGCGCTCGGGAACCCGCGGGTCGGGCGCGACCTGCCGCACCGTGTAGCGGCGGCCCCGCTCGGCCTGGTCCAGCCGCTGCGCACTTGCTTGGGAGCTCATGGACGTAAGGATGTGTTGCGGCGATTCTAGAACGCGGAATGCTTCGCTTTAACCCGGTGGGTAGTACCTGGGTGGAAGCACCCGGCACTTTTCCCCGATTCCCCACGCCGGGCGGCAAAAGTTAAACCGAAGCTTTTAGCAAAAGGCGTTCCAGCGCAGGCCCGGGTCTTGCTGCTCTTCCGGCGACGACAAGAATTGCCGGCATGGGGCCGGCAATGCGCGTGCGCAACGCACGTATCCCCACGACCAAAGGTACCTGCATGAAGATCAAGACCAATGTCCGCGCCGGCAAGGGCGGCTCCAAGGACAAGAACAGCGGCAAGAGCAGCATCAACAACACGGTGATCCAGATCGCCAGCTACATCAGCCGCTGCACGGGGATCTGATCCGGCCGGATCGACCTCCCGGGGCGGATGGCATACCGGCATCCGCCCCCAGGCTTCCCCCTCCTCAGTGGACGATCGCTCGATAGAGATCCGTCTCCGTCTTCCCCACCTTGTAGCGTCCCGCCTGGATCTGGCGCCCCACCCGCTCCATGTCGAGGTAGGCCGACGCCATGTCCACCACCAGGTCGTTGAGCAGCCGCTCCTCGAGCAGCAGCAGGTAGCAGCGGTCGTCGTTGCGGCCGGCCAGGCGCCGCGCCTGGGTCTTGATCTGCTCGATGCGCTGCAGCACCGGAATCCCGTACCGCCCCACCGCCTGCAGTTCCCAGGGCTCGACTTCCCCCAGCATGTTCCTCACGTGCGCGGACTGCATCTTTGCCACGTCGTTCTCCTTGTCTGATGGAGCCAGACTACGGGCACGCAGCGCGCGCGGATTGAGCAATGTCAATCAGGTCGGGCGTCTTCAGCCCTGCACCGCCGGCCGGGCCTTGGCCGACTGCCGGGCGGCGGCCACCTGGGCGGGGTCGGTGACGTCGTAGGCGCCGAACACCTGCTGCAGCGTCTTCACTTCGGGCAGCACGTAGACGATGGCGCCGTACTGCGTCACCGTCGGCTTGGCCACGTCTTCGTAGAAGCGCACGGGCAGGTTGATGCAGCCGAAGGAGATCCGGTTGTCGTCGGTCGTGAGGCTGGCCAGGCGCTCCAGCCGGCGCTCGGTTTCCACCCAGGGACGCACGCGGTGCATGGAGATCGCCTGGTCGTAGTCGACCCAGATCACGTCCTCGTGCTCGGTGTTCATGCCGGACTCGGCGACGAAGCGGCCGGCGGGCGTGGTCTTCTCCTGCGGCTGCACCTCTTCCAGCGGCTTGTCGCCCACGCCGGGTGCCACGTCGTCGCCGTGCGCTTCGCCCAGCAGCACCGGGGCGCTGTCGCGCAGCCGGCCGTCGGGCATGAAGACGTAGACGCGCGCATCCTTCTTGTCCACCACGATGAAGGCGTGTTTGCGCTGGTTGCCCGTCGCCACCACCCAGTTGGCCAGCAGCCGCGCATCGGGCGAGGGCTGCTCTGCGCCGAAATCCGCGAGCTGCACCCGCGGCTGCGGCTGCGCCCCCATCTGCTGCGTGGGCGCGGACGCCTGCGGCGGCGCCGCATGATGGCGCTTCCAGCTGGCCGTGAGCATGGGCACCGCCACGATCACCACGATCCCGGCCAGGACGCCCGCCCTGGCCCATCTCACGAATTCGGAGCGCTTCGGCCCCGCGCGGTCCTGCCTTTGCATGCCGGCCCTCCTGCGACGGATGCCAGCTTAGGCAGGCGCCGTCGCGGCGCCCGTGCGCGCGCGGTGCGCCTGAGCGTAGGAGCAGGGCCAGCCGGCGGGTGCGGCGATTTCCGGCTGAGCGCGCTGCCACCGCGCGGTGCCGCATCAAATGCATCCATGCGTTACTGGCATGGCTCGTGCTCAGGTTCTTGCACCGATAGTTTTCATGTCAGGGAGTTCATCGTGGCGCGCGGGTCCGTTCTCATCGTCGAAGACGAGCATTTCCTGGGGAGCAATCTCCAGGAATACCTGCGCCGTCGCGGATGGGACGCGCAGCTCGCCCGCACCGGCGAAGGAGCGCTGGCCGAATATGCCCGCAGCCGCCCTTGCGTGGTCCTGATGGACTACCAGCTGCCCGACATGGACGGCTTCCAGATCCTCGGCGCCATGCGGGCGCAGGACGATCCCTGCGGCTGCATCATGATGACGGCGCATACCAGCGAGTCGGTGGTCTGGCGCGCCGGCGAGCACCAGGTCGCCCACGTGCTGCACAAGCCCTTCGCGCTCGCCGAGATGGAGCAGTGGCTGCGCACGGCCGCGCGCGACTGCGACTGCGGCAACCACGGCGCTTGAGCGCCCGCCCGGCGGCCCCGCCGCCATTTCTCCTTCCTTCTTTCTCGTTGCCGGACGCGCGTGGCCCCTCATTCGGGTGCCAGCCCCCACTCCAGCCCATCGGCGCCAGCCCCCAGACCCGGGGAGAATCGCCCACCCTCGGCACTTTCGTTCTGCCCGGGTTGCGGCCAAGGAGGGATGCGCGCCAGGAATTCACCTAGCCTGTTAGGCCGCGATCTTCCGTACGGGCGCTCCCGCGCCGCCGGAATATGCATGGAACGAATTGTTCGTTCGCGTTTCGGGCCTGGCGGGCCACAATGCAGCCCATGAGCTTGGCTCCTTCCCCGTGGCGAATGCGTCCTTGCACGCGATGTAACGCCTGAGCGCCCGCGCGCTCCTTCCGCGTTTCCCTTCCGTTCTCCTTTCCGTGCCGCCCCCACGAAGGCCGGCCGGCCGCGGCATCGTCCGCCCGAAAGAAACTTCATGATCCAACTGCAAGGCCTCACCCAGGCCTATGGCGCGCACGAAGCCTTGCGCGGCGTCGACCTGCGGGTCGCGCCGGGCGAGATCTTCGGCATCATCGGCCGCAGCGGCGCCGGCAAGAGCTCGCTGGTGCGCTCCATCAACCTGCTGAACCGGCCCAAGGCGGGCAAGGTGTTCGTCGCCGGGCGCGAGCTCACCGCGCTGCCGGACGCGCAACTGCGCCAGGCGCGGCGCGAGATCGGGCTGATCTTCCAGCACTTCAACCTGCTGTCCTCGCGCACCGTCGCGCAGAACGTGGCGCTGCCGCTGGAGCTGGCTGGCGTGGCCGGCGACGAAACCCGGCGGCGCGTCGACGAACTGCTGGACCTGGTCGGGCTGGCGCAGATGCGCGACCGCTACCCGGCGCAGATCAGCGGCGGCCAGAAGCAGCGCGTGGGCATCGCGCGGGCGCTGGCCAACCGGCCCAAGGTGCTGCTGTCCGACGAGGCCACTTCGGCGCTGGACCCTGAGACCACGCGCTCCATCCTCGGCCTACTGAAGCAGATCAACCGCGAGTTCGGCCTGACCATCGTGCTGATCACGCACCAGATGCAGGTGATCAAGCAGATCGCCGACCGCGTGGCCGTGATCGACGCCGGCCGCATCGTGGAGCAGGGCCCGGTGATCGATGTGTTCACCCGGCCGCAGCACGCCACCACCCGCAGCCTGATCGAGGAGATCGTCCCGCAGGCGCTGCCCGAAGGCGTGCTGGCGCGCATCCGCGCGCTGATGACCGAGCGCCCCGCCGAGGCGCAGCTGCTGCGGCTGGCCTTCGCCGGCCAGCGCGCCGACCAGCCGCTGCTGTCGGACATCGTGCGCCAGCACGGCATCGACCTGAGCATCGTGCACGGCCAGGTCGACGAGGTGCAGGGCCAGCCCTTCGGCTCGCTGGCGGTGTTCGCCCGCGGCGCGCGCGAGAAGATCGATGCGGCGACGGCGCAGCTGCGCGGCGCCGGCGTGTTGGTGGAGGAGGTGGCCCAGGTGGGATGACTTCACCCCCGCGATGCTGGAACTCTTCGCCACCTCGCTCTGGGAAACGCTGCTGATGGTCGGCATCTCCGGCCTGGCCGGCGCGGCGATCGGCATTCCGCTGGGCGTGCTGCTGCGCCTGACGGACCGCGGCGGCGTGCTGCAGCACGGCGGCGTCAACCGGGTGGTCGGCGCGGTCGTGAACGCGGTGCGTTCCACGCCCTTCATCATCCTGCTGGTCGCGATCATTCCGTTCACGCGGCTCGTGACCGGCTCCTCCATCGGCACCGCCGCCGCGGTGGTGCCGCTCACTCTGGCCGCCGCGCCCTTCATCGCGCGGCTGGTCGAGACCTCGCTGCGCGAAGTCGACCACGGCCTCGTCGAGGCCGCGCAGGCCATGGGCGCCACCACCTCGCAGATCGTCTTCAAGGTGCTGCTGCCGGAGGCGCTGCCGGGCATCGTCGCCGGCTTCACTGTCACGCTGGTGAGCCTCACGGGCTATTCGGCCATGGCCGGCGCGATCGGCGGCGGCGGCCTCGGCGACCTCGGCATCCGCTACGGCTACCAGCGCTTCCTGCCGGAAATCATGCTGGCCGTGGTGGTGGTGCTGGTCGCTTTCGTGCAGGCCGTGCAGAGCCTCGGCGACTGGGCGGTGCGCCGCCTGAGCCACAGATCACCCGTCGCATGACGCAGCCTTGCTTTCAACAAAGGAAAACCAGACCATGAACAAACGCACTCTCCTGCAAACCTCCCTTGCCCTCGCGGTCGCCGCCGTCTCCGGCGTGGCGCTCGCCCAGGACAAGCCGATCAAGATCGGCGCCACCGCCGGCCCGCACTCGCAGATCCTGGAACAGGTGAAGAAGGTCGCCGAGCGCGACGGCCTGAAGATCCAGATCGTCGAATTCACCGACTACATCCAGCCCAACGCGGCCCTCGCCACCGGCGATCTCGACGCCAACAGCTACCAGCACAAGCCCTTCCTGGATCAGCAGGTGAAGGACCGCGGCTACAAGATCACCGCGGTGGGCTACACCGTCAACTTTCCGATCGGCATCTATTCGAAGAAGGTCAGGAGCCTGAAGGACCTGAAGCAGGGCGCGCGCTTCGGCATCCCGAACGATCCCACCAACGGCGGCCGCGCGCTGCTGGTGCTGCAGGACCAGGGCCTGATCAAGCTGAAGCCGAACGCCGGCCTGAAGGCCACGCCGCTGGACGTGGTCGAGAACCCGAAGAAGCTGAAGTTCGTGGAGCTCGAGGCCGCGCAGCTGCCGCGCTCGCTGGACGACCTCGACGCCTCTGCCGTCAACACCAACTACGCCATCCCCGCCGGCCTGCACCCGGGCAAGGACGCCATCGCGCAGGAAAACGCCAAGAGCCCCTACGTCAACCTGATCGCCGTGCGCGAGCAGGACAAGGACAAGCCCTGGGTCGCCAAGCTGGTGAAGGCGTACCAGTCGGAGGAAGTGCGCAAGTTCGTGCAGGTCCAGTTCAAGGGCGCGGTGGTTCCCGGCTTCTGAGCGTTCACGGGCGCCGCCGCGGCGCCCGCACGCCCGAAAGGCGCGAGCAGCCTCAGGCGCTGCCGCGCACCGGCTCCAGGAAGATGCGCCGCACGCGCGGAAAGCGCTCGCGCACCGCCTGCTCGATGCGCCGGATCGCGGCGGCCACGTCGGCCGCCGGCACCTCCGGCGCGAACGCGAGGTCGAAGGTCACCAGCACGTCCTCCGGCCCGACGTACATCGACAGCACGCGTCCGACTTCGCGCACGCCCGGCTCGCCGCGGGCGATCGCCCGGATGGCCTGCGCCGTCTCGGCGCTCACGCCCTCGCCGACCAGCAGCCCGCGCGATTCGCGGATCAGCAGCACGGCCACGCCGGCCAGCAGCAGGCCGATCAGGATCGAGGCGACGCCGTCCACACGCGGCATCTCCAGCTGGTGGCTGAAGAAGACGCCCAGCGCGGCAATGGCCAGCCCCAGCAGCGCCGCCGAATCCTCGGCCAGCACGGTGTAGGTGGAGGGGTCCTTGCTGGTGTGCAGCGCCTCCCAGAACGGCGTGTCGCCGCGCTCGTGCGAGAACTGTCGGAAAGCGAGCGCGAAGCTCATGCCTTCGAACACGGCGGCGCAGCCCAGCACGACGTAGTTCCAGTGCGCGTCCTCCAGCGGGTTCGGATGGCGCACGTGCACGATCCCCTCGTAAAACGATACGCCGCCGCCGGCGCCGAAGATCAGCACGGCCACGATCAGGCTCCAGAAATAGAGCTCCTTGCCGTGGCCGAAGGGATGCTGCTCCGAGGCCGGGCGCTGGCTGCGCTTCAGGCCCACCAGCAGCAGTGCGCCGTTGCCCGTGTCCACCAGCGAGTGGATGCCTTCCGAAAGCATGGCGGAGCTGCCGGTGAGGCCGGCGACGACGAACTTGGTGGTGGCGATCGCCAGGTTGGCGGCGATGGCGCCGTAGATCGCGACCCGGGATTCGGCCATGGGCAGGCATGCTGCGGGCGCGGGCAAGGGGTGCAAACCGGGTTTTCCCGCCGGCCGCAGAGCCATGCACGGCTGCATCCGCACCGACGCGTTCCGACCGCGCCGGACGACAAGGCCGGCCGCTGCGCCCGGGCTACAAACGGGCGTGGACTGGAGGATGCCCGCAATGAAGTTCCGCCCCGCTCACCTGTTCCGGCTCTTCGTCAAGGCGGTGAAGGCCTGGTCGGCCGACTACGCGCCCAGCATGGGCGCGGCCATCTCCTACTACACCGTGTTCTCGCTGGCGCCGCTGCTGGTGATCGTGATCGCGGTCGCCGGCGCCGTGTTCGGGCGCGAGGCGGTGCAGGGCGAGATCGTGGCGCAGATGTCCGGTCTGATCGGGCCGCAAGGCGCCGCGCTGGTGCAGAACCTGGTGGCCGCTGCCAGCGACACGGACAAGGGCCTGGTCGCCGGCCTCGTGAGCGTGGGCGTGCTGCTGATGGGCGCCACCACCGTGTTCGCCGAGCTGCAGAGCGCGCTGGACCGCATCTGGCACGTGCCGCCGGCGCAGAAGCCCAAGGGCGTCTGGGCCACGCTGCGGGCGCGCCTGCTGTCCTTCGGCCTGATCCTCGGCATGGTGTTCCTGCTGATGGTGTCGCTGGCCGTGAGCGCGGCGGTCGCGGCCTTCGGCAGCTTCACCTCGCGGCTGATGCCGGGGGCGGAGCTGCTGCTGCAGGTGCTGAACTTCGCCGTCTCGCTGGGCATCGCGACGCTGCTGTTCGCGATGATCTACAAGCTGATGCCGTCGACGAAGATCGGCTGGCGCGACGTGTGGGTGGGGGCGTTCGCCACCGCCATCCTGTTCGAGATGGGCAAGTTCCTGATCGGCCTCTACCTGGGCAAGAGCAGCATGACGGAGACCTTCGCCGCCGCCGGCTCGCTGGTGATCCTGATCGCGTGGGTCTACTACGCGGCGCAGATCTTCCTGCTCGGCGCGGAGTTCACCAAGGTCTACGCGCAGGAGCACGGCTCCTATTCGGGCCAGGCGGCGATGGAGGCGACCCGGGCCACGGAGATGACGGGCGAGCCGGTCGATTCGGACGCGGTCGCTGGCGCCGCCGCAGCGGCCTCGGCCAAGGAAATCGTGCCGCCCGCCGCGGTGCCGCTGCCGCGAGCTTCCGGCGCGGTGCGGCTGGACGACAACCGCGCCCTGCTGCGCAGCGAGCAGGTGCAGCGCGACGCGCTGGAGCCGCGCGCGTGGTGGGACAAGCCCGCGATCGAGGCCGCGCTGGCGGGCGGCGCGGCGGTCGTGGGCGGAATGGGCGTTGCGCTGCTGCGGCGCATGGTGCGGCAGCGCCGTCACCGGCCGGCGTAGACGGTCACCGGCCGATCTTCACCAGCGTCACCGCATCCGCCTGGCTGTTGGCGAGCACGAGGTCGCCCTCGTTGGTGACGGCGATGGTGCGGCCGCCGCCCGGGAGGGCCCAGCTCTGGAACTGCTCGGTGCCGGGGTCGAAACGCACCACCGTGTTGGGCGCCGCCCCCGACTCGCTGTACCAGAGGGTCTCGCCGATGGCCGAGAGGCCGTAGGGCGCCGAGCCCGGGCCGCTGGGCGACTGCCATTCCTTCACGGCGCCGGTGCCGGGGTCCAGCCGGCCGATCCGGCCCCTGGCGGGGTCCGTGTACCACACCATGTTGTCCGGCGTGTCCGCGATGCGTTGCGGCCGCGAGCCCGGGTCGGGCAGCTTCAATTCGCGCAC
>NZ_DASSVG010000629.1:0-2029 GCF_035706265.1 Ramlibacter sp.
TGGTGGAAGTGGTGAACGATCCGCACCTGCACGCCCGCGGCGCGCTGAAGTGGATCGACCACCCCGAGTACGGCCGCATCGTCGTGCCGACCACGCCGTTGCGCTTTTCCGGCGACGATGCCGCGGTGCCCTACGAGCCGAGTGCGCGTCTCGGCGAGGACACGATGGCGATCCTGGCGCAGCGGCTGGCGCTGAGTGCGGCCCAGGTCGAGGAACTGCGCGCCCAGCAGGTGCTGTGAAGCCGGCGCGCTGCCCGCAAGGGCAGCGCTGGGCGGCCCCCGATGCTCAGATCACCTCGCCGCCGTTCGGGCTGATCACCTGGCCCGTGATGAAGTCGGCCTCGCGCGACGCCAGGAAGGCGACCAGCCACGCCACTTCCTCCGGCTCGCCGCGCCGCCCCAGCGGCACGTTGGCCAGCAGGTCGCGCTTGTACTCCTCGCTGTCCGCGAAGGCGCCCAGGATGGGCGTGCGGACGCGGCCTGGTGCCACGGCGTTGACCTGGATGTTCCACTCGGCGAATTCCCGCGCCCAGGCCTTGGTCAGCCCGATCAGTGCCGCCTTGGCCCCCGCATAGTGCGAGCCGCGCTTGCGCCCCGCCATGCCCAGGATCGAAGAAGTGTTGACGATCTTGCCCCGGCGCCGGCGCTTCATGCCAGGCAGGACGGCACGCGTGCAGTACCAGCTCCCCATCACGTGGATCTGGAACATGCGCTCGAGTTCGTCGTCGCGCACCTCGTCGAAGGGCTGGCGCCGGCTGGGGATGCCGGCGTTGTTCACCAGGATGTCCACTTCCCCGAACTGCGCGGTGGTTTGCGCGATCGCCTCGGCAATCGCTGCCGACGCTCCCACGTCGGCGACGCAGGCCAGGGCGCGGCCCCCGGCGGCGACGATTTGGGCCACCGTCTCGTCGGCGCCTTCCGCATTCACGTCGTTGACGATCACGGCCGCGCCGCGCTCCGCGAGCACGACGGCGTCGGCCCGGCCGAGGCCGGATCCAGCGCCGGTGACGAGGGCGATTCGCCCTTCCAATGGTTTCATGCTTTCCTTCCTTGAAATCGAAATGTCGTTGCCGCCGGGACGCACGCCCGGCCCGCGAATCACTGGGTCAGTTCCAGCTTCAGAGGCGTGATCACCTTGCCCCACACCTGTGCCTGCCGTTGCATGAAGTCCCCATAGGCTTCAGCCGAGAGAATGGGCCCGTCGGAGGCGTCGGCGCGCAGCCGCTCGCGCAGTTCCGACGCCTGCAAGCTCGCGTTCACGGCCTGGTTGAAGCGGTTCACGATCGTCGCCGGCGTGCCGGCCGGCGCCACGATGCCGAACCAGGAGTAGGCCACCGCCTCGGGGTAGCCACTTTCCACCATGGTCGGGATCGTGTCAGCAGCCGGCACGCGGTGGTCACTGAACACGGCGAGGATCTTCAGCTTGCCGCTGCGCGCGTACGGCAGGTAGTTGGTGAGCCCGTCGAAGGTGGCGTGGACTTCGCCCGCGACAACGGCGGTCAGTGCCGGGGCGGAGCCCTTGTACGGGATGTCGCGCAAGACCGTGCGCGTGGCGCCCTTGAACATCTCGCCCACCAGGTGCGAAGATGCCCCCTGTCCCACGGTGGAGTAGGTCAGCTGCCCGGGGTTGGCTCGCGCATGCGCGACGAACTGCTGCAGGTTGCTGGCCGGCACCGACGGATGCGCAACCAGCGCGAAGGGAACCGTGCCCACCAGCGCCACCGGAGTGAAGTCGGTCGGCTTGTAGGGCAGCTTCCTGAACAGAAGCGGATTGGTGGTGAGCGTGGTTGCCGCCGCCATCAGGAAGGTGTGGCCGTCGGGCGCCGCCTTGGCCACCAGCTCGGCGCCCAGGATGGTGCTGGCGCCGGGGCGGTTCTCCACCACGATCGCCTGGCCGAGCTGCTCGCTTGCCTTCTGTGCCACCAGGCGAGCCAGCACGTCAGTGAGCCCGCCCGGCGGATAGGGCACCACCAGCCGGATGGGTCGGGCCGGCCAGGCCGGGGCCTGTGCCAACAGCGGGCCGGGCAGGG
>NZ_DASSVG010000630.1:0-5017 GCF_035706265.1 Ramlibacter sp.
GAGGACGTCTCGGTGGAACCGTAGGCATTGAACAGGCGGATGCCGGGGCAGTTCGCCCGCAGGCCCTCGATGGTGGCGGGCGCCATCGGGGCGCCGCCGAAGCCGGCCAGCCGCAGCGACGAGAGATCGGTCTCCTGCAGCGCGGGTTCGCGCAGCCACAGCGCGTACATCGCCGGCACCATTAGCGTGTAGGTGATGCGCTCGCGCGCGACCAGCGCCAGCGAGGCCGCGGCCTTGAAGTCGGCCAGCAGCACCACGCTGCCGCCCACGCCCGCCATCGCCAGGATCAGCGCCACCAACCCGGTCACGTGCGAGCCGGGCACGGCCAGCAGCCCGCATTCGCCCGCGCGCAGGCCGAGCGCGTGCCGGTAGTGCAGCACCGAGTGGATCAGGTTGAAGTGCGTGAGCACCGCGCCCTTGGGCGCGCCGGTGGTGCCGGAGGTGTAGAGGATGACGGCGGGCTCTTCCTCGCCCGGCGCGGCGTCGGCGAAATGCGATGGGGGCTGGTCCGTCAAGGCATGCCAGCGCAGCCAGCCCTCGCCGGCGGCGGCCCCGGGCAGGGCCACGCGCTGCAGCGGCGTGCCATCGGCCAGTGACGGCGGCACCAGCACCGTCATGGCCGGGTCTGCGATCACCACCGAGGCCCGGCACTGGTTCAGGATGTAGGCGATGCCGGGGCCGGCCTCGCGCATGCTCACCGGCACCAGCACCGCCCCGAGTTGCAGCACGCCATGGGTGGCGATCACGAACTCGGCGCGATTGGGCGCCAGCAGCACGACGCGGTCGCCCGGGCGCACGCCGAGGCCACGCAGGCCGTCGGCCAGGCGCGTGCTTTCTTCGCGCAGCGCCTGCCAGCTCCAGCGCCGCACCCCGTCGACCAGCGCCAGCGCCTGCGGATCCTGCGCCGCAGCGGCGAGCAGGGCGGGCAGGTGCGGCGGACGTTCGGCGAAGCAGCGCAGCACGCGGTCGCCGAAATGGCGTTCATCGCGCAGCGGGATCTCGGGCCAGTCGTGAAGGGTCATGCGGAGACGGGGGCAGCGAGGTTGGCGCCGCGCTCGATCACGACTTCGTCGTCGAGCAGGCGGCGGGAGTGGTTCAGGTCGGACTGGCTGAGGATCACGGTGAGCCCCGAGCCGCGCAGCTGGCCGACCACTTCGGACAGGCGCTGCGACAGCGCCGGCGCGACGCCCTCGAAGGGCTCGTCCAGCAGCAGCAGGCGCGTACCCACCGCAAGGGCGCGCGCGAGCGCCACCAGCTTCTGCTGGCCGCCGGAGAGCAGCAGCGCCTTGCGATCGCGCATCTCGTGCAGCTCCGGCAGGACGCCGTAGACGAACGCGAGCCGCTGGCGCAGGTCCAGCGCGGGCGAGACCCACAGCGGCAGGCAGATGTTCTCCTCCACGGTGAGCTCGGGGACGAGCCCGCGGTCCTCGGGCATGTAGCCGATGCCCATCCTGGCGCGGCGATGCGGCGAGTGCGCCGCCAGGTCGGCGCCGTCGAAGGTGAGTGTCCCGGCCAGCAGCGGCAGGTGGCCCATGATCGTGCGCATCACGGTGGTCTTGCCGGCGCCGTTGCGGCCGATCAGGCCCACCATCGTGCCCGGTGCCACGTGCAGCGAGAAGCCGCGCAGCACCTCCACGTTCTGGATCGCCGCGCGCGCGCCAGAGATGCGGATCATGCGGCCGATCCTTGCGCGGCCGGCGCGGAGCCGGTGACGCAGCGCTGCACCTCGGGATCCTCCAGCACCTGCAGCGGCGGGCCGTCGGCGATGATGCGGCCGCTGGCGAAGGCGGCGATGCGGCTCGCGTAGCGCCGCACGATGTCCATGTCGTGCTCCACGAACACCACCGTGACGGGCGAGCGGTCCTGGTGGCTCTCGATCGCGCGCACCACGGTGTCCATGGTGGCGAACTTCTCGTCGGCGCTGACGCCGCTGGTGGGCTCGTCCAGCAGCAGCAGGCGCGGGTGCCCGGTGAGCGCCATCGCGATGTCCAGCAGCTTGCGCACGCCGCCCGGCAGCTCCCGCACGGGCCGGCGCGCATGGGCCGCGAGGCCGAAGCCGTGCAGCAGTTCCTGCGAGCGCGCGAGCGAGGCCGCGTCGTGGGCCGGCCGCAGGAAGTGGCCCTGGCCGCGGCTGGAATGCAGCGCGGTCAGCATGTTGTCCAGCACGCTCAGGTGCAGGCACAGCTGCGGCATCTGGAAGGAGCGCGCGACGCCGCGGCGCGTGATCTCGCGCGGCGAACGCTGCGTGATGTCCTCGCCCGCCAGCACGATGCGGCCCGCGCTCGGCTTGAGGTAGCCGGTGACCATGTTGACGAAGGTGGTCTTGCCGGCGCCGTTGCTGCCGATCAGGCACAGGCGCTCGCCGGCCTGCACGTCGATGCTGATGTCGCCGGCCGCGACCACGGCGCCGAAAGTGCGCTGCAGCCCGCGCGCGGACAGCACGGGCCCGGTGGGATCCTGCAGCGGCACGCCGGCGGTCATGCAGCCCTCCGCGGCAGCACCGGCAGGCGGGCCAGCAGCGAGCCCAGGCCGTCCGGCAGGAAGCGGATCACCAGCAGCAGGAACAGGCCCAGCGCGAGCTGCCAGGTATTGGGGAACCAGGCACTGGAGAAGGAGCGCACCAGTTCGAGCAGGAAGGAGCTCGCCAGCACGGCGACGACGCTGTGGTGGCCGGCCAGGATGGCGACGAACACGAACTCGCCCGAGGTGGTCCAGTAGCTGAAGTTCGGGTCGATGTGGCCCAGCGCCAGCACGGCGAGCGCGCCGCCGGCGCCGCCCAGGGCCGCGGCGACCAGGTAGTTGACGGCCACGATCTGCGTCACGGAGCTTCCCAGGTACTCCACCCGCAGTTCGTTCTCGCGCACGCCGAGCGACAGCAGCCCGCGCTGGGAATCGAAGTAGATGCGCATCAGGCCGCCCAGGCCGCAGGCGATCGTCGCCGTCACGGCCCACAGCACGTAGTGCGCGGCGGCGTCGGGCGGCTTCCATCCCAGCAGCGTGGCGCGGCCGACGTTGAAGCCGTCCGAGCCGCCCAGGGGCTCGGTCTTCATCAGCAGGCCATAGAGCACCATCGACAGCGCCAGCGTCAGCATGGCGAAGAAGATGCCGCGGTAGCGCGCCAGCAGCGGCGCGAACGGTGCCGCGATGGCGCAGCCCGCCAGGGCGCCCAGCGCGGAGAGCAGCACGATGTCGGTGATGCCCGCCTTGTTGAACAGCAGCGCCGCCGCATAGCCGCCGGCCGCGAACACCAGGCCCTGGCCGAAGGGCACGGCGCCGCAGCGCATCATGACCACGATGCCCAGCGACACCAGGCCGTTGGCCAGCGCCAGCGTCGCCAGCGAGGTGAGCCAGCGCGGCGCCACCGCGCCGGCCACCAGCAGCAGCACCAGGCCGGCGCCGGTGGCCAGCGCCGTGCGCCGGGGAGAGGGGGAATGCACGGGCGGCGCCTCGGACACGGGCGGCTCCTCAGATCTTGCGCGCCTGCACGCGCTGGAAGACGCCCTCGGGGCGGAACACGAGGATCGCGGCCATCACGATGTAGATGCTGAACAGCTCCGCGGCCGGGAACAGGTGCACCGAGGCGGCGCGCGCCAGCCCCACCACCAGTGCGCCGAGCGCCGCCCCTTCGATGCTGCCCAGTCCGCCGATGATCACCACCGCGAAGCTCACCACGATCACGCCCACGCTCAGGCCCGGCTGCACCGAGATCATCGGCGCGGTGAGGGCGCCGCCCAGCGCGGCGAGGAACACGCCGACGACGAAGGCGCCCGTGTAGACGCGCGAGACGTTCACGCCCATGCTGGCCGCCATCTCCGCGTTGTGGATCACGGCGGTGACGATCTTGCCCTGGCGCGTGCGGTTCAGGACCCACCAGCACAGGCCGCCCGCGGCGATCGCCACGGCGATCAGCAGCAGGTCGTAGCCGGCGTAGGTGAGGGCGCCGATCTGCAGGTTGCCGAAGGCCTGGTAGGTGTCGGCCGCGTAGTAGGGGTTCACGCCCCACAGCAGCTTGGTCACGTCCTCCAGGATCAGGAACAGCGCGTAGGTCACCAGCACCAGCAGCACCTCGTCGCGCAGGTAGAACATGCGCAGCAGCCCGCGCTCGGTGAGCGGCGCCAGCACCGCCGCCACGCCGGCGGCCGCGAGCACCAGCGCCCCCACGCTGAGCGCCGGCGAGACCTTCATCGACACCAGCCACGCCACCAGGCTCGCGCCGGCGTACGCGCCCACGGCATAGAAGCTGCCGTGGGCGATGTTCAGGATCTTCAGCACCCCGAACACCAGCGTGAGCCCCAGCGCGACGATGAACAGCCACGCCGCGTAGCTCAGGCCGTCGAACAGGATGGTCGCGGCGAGGGTCACGCGCGCTCTAGCACTTGGCGCCGGGCATGCCGGCCTTCAGCCAGTCCTCGCTCTTCATGTTGGCGGGCGGGTTGACGCATTCGGCCGGGAAGCGCTGGATGTCCTCCAGGATCACCATCTTCTTCGCCGCGTCCCAGCGGGTGCGGCCGATCGCCGTCTCCTGGATCGCCTGGTGCCCGTCGCCCAGCGCCATGCGGATGGTGCCGGCGGGCGACTGCCATTGGCTGCCCTTGAGCGCGGCGGCCAGCTGCTCCGGCGTCGGCTTCTTGCCGCCGTTGGCGGCGATGGCCTTTTCCGCCGCCAGCTTGAGCCCCAGCAGGGCCTGCGCCATGCGGTAAGGGGCCTGCACGGGATACGTGTTGTAGGCCTTGGAATAGATCTCCCACCACCAGTCGTTGAGCGGCGACTTCGGGGACATGAGGCCGTAGGCGCCGCGCGCGCCGAGGATCGCGCCGTTGGGCATCTTCTCGCCCAGGCCCGGCAGCACGTGGTCTGCGGCGGAAAGCACCGGGGTCTGCTTCTGGAACACGCCGCGCGCGCCGGCCTGCAGGATGAAGGCCTGCAGGTCGCCGCCCCACAGGCTGGAATGCACGATGTCGGCCGGCTTGGAGAGCAGCGCCGAGACCTCGGTGCCGTACTGGCCGGCGCCGAACTT
>NZ_DASSVG010000631.1:0-6746 GCF_035706265.1 Ramlibacter sp.
ACCACTGGATCCGCGGTTTCCGTTCCTGCATCCCGAGCAGACACCGGACACGCTCGGTGCCTACTTCAAGCCCACGTCCGACGGGTATCCGCCAAACGTGGTGGTGATCGTGGTCGAGGGGCTCGGCCGCTCGTTCTCCGGGCCCGGGGCGTCGCTGGGCAGCTTCACCCCCTTCCTGGATGAGCTGGCCACGCGCAGCCTGTACTTCGACAACTTCCTCGCCAACCAGGGCCGCACCTTCGGCGTGCTGCCGAGCCTGTTCAACGCCGCGCCGTTTGCGCGGGAGGGCTTCACCGCGCTGGGCGACCGCATGCCGGCCAGCCCCGGGCTGTTCAGCCTGCTCCGCGCGCAGGGCTACCACACCGCGTTCTACAACGGCACCGACACCCGCTTCGACCACGAGCGCGAGTTCATGCAGCGGCAGGGCGTGCAGACGCTGGTCGACAAGACCACGTTCGGCCCCGGCTATGCGCTCAACCCCTTCAGCGAATGGGGCTACGCCGACAAGGAACTGGTCTCGCGCGTGCTGGCCGACAGCGCGCAGCAGGCGACGCCGTTCCTGCTGGCGATGCAGACCATCTCCATGCATACCGCCTACAAATTTCCCGGGCAGGACGCCTATGTCGCTCGCTTCGAGCAGCGCCTGCGCGAGCTGCACATTCCGCAGGGTGAGCTGGCCACCTACCGGGCCAACGCCGACATCTACAGCACCGTCCTGTACACCGATGACCAGTTGCGCCGCTACTTCGCGTCGGTAGCCGCGCAGCCCTGGTATGCCAACACCCTTTTCGTGATCACCGGCGACCACCGCCTGCCGGAGATCCCGATGGGCGAGCACATCGACCGCTATCGCGTACCGCTGGTGATCTTCTCGCCGCTGCTCACGCAGCCCCGGCACTTCCGCGCAGTGTCCTCGCACCTGGACGTGACGCCATCGCTGCTCGCGCTGCTGTCGCACACGTACGGGCTGAAGCGACCGGCGCAAACGCCGTGGCTGGGCGGTGCACTGGATACCCACGACAGCTTCCGCAACATCCACCAGTGGCCGCTGCAGCAAACCAAGACCAGCGCGCCGGATTACCTTGCAGGCCGGTGGTGGCTGCACAACGGGCAGTTGTTCGAACTGCAGGAAGGCATGCACCTGCAGCCCAGCGACGACGCCGACGCGCTCGCCTGGGCCACGCGACGGTGGGACCGCTACCAGCAGGCCAATGCAATCTTCCTGCGGCAGCTGGCACTCGCGCCGGACGATGCCCGGACCACCCTGGTGGCCTACCAGGCCGCACCGCCAGCCCCGGCCGCGGGCGGCGATGCACCGGTGGCACACGGTATCTCGACCCAGTCGGTCGAGCTGGCCTCGGTGGGCGACCAGCTCGCGCTGAAGGCCCGCTTCGACAACGGCGACGCGCAGCCAAGCCGCACGTTCGTGCCGCTGGTGGTGCTGACCGCCGAAGACGGCCGCGAGCTCAAGGAAGCCTCCGGCCAGCCCATGCAACTGCCCGCGCACGGGCACCAGCAGGTCCAGCTGGGCCTGCCGCGCCCGGAAACCTGCGCAGGCCGCTGCTATGTGTCGGTGATCCCATCCGACCCGGAGACCGGCAAACCGGTCGGGCAAGGCCGCTATCACGTGCCGGTCGATGGCCCCGGCGCGGCCGGCGGTGCACCGTGAGCCGCATCGGTCGCTGGTGCCTGTACTCGCTGCTGAGCGTGCTGCCGGCCACGGCGATGGCCGGCGCCAGCCGCGCGGTGTGGACCTGGGAAGCGGAGTCCTACGCCATGGTCAGGGACCCCGCCGTGGCGCAGGAGGCCGTGCGCTATCTCACGTCCCAGGGCATCGACACCGTCTATCTCTATGCCGATGCCTATCGGGGCCACAACCTGATCGTCGAGCAACCGCAGCTGTACCGCGCCTTCATCGAGCGCCTGCACCGGCAGCACATGCGGGTCTACGCGCTGCTCGGCTCGAGCTACCTCCACACCGAGCGCTACGTCCTGCCGGCGTACCGCCAGCAGGCGCAGGACATGTTCCGCCGCGTCGTGCAGTACAACGCCGCGGTGCCGGCGCAAGCGCGCTTCGATGGCGCAAGCCTGGACATCGAGCCGCACATCCTCGACGAATGGAACGACGACACCCGCGAACGCCTGCTCGCTGGATTCCTCGACATGGGCGCCGCGCTGATGGCGATCAAGCGCGAACACCACGCCAGCACGCTGACCGTGAGCCCGGCCATCCCGTTCTGGCTCGACGGCATCGAGCTGACCTGGCACGGCGTGACCAAGCCGGTCAGCGAGCACGTCATCGATGTGTTCGATGAGGTCGCGCTGATGGACTATCGCCACAAGGTCGAAGGCCGAGACAGCATCCTGTCGCACGCCGCCAGCGAGATCGCCTACGCCAATCGCGTGGGCAAGAAAGTGGTGATCGGCCTGGAGGTTTCGCCCAACGAGCTGGAGAAGATCACCTTCGACCAGGTGGGGCCGAAAGCGCTCCAGCAGGCACTGCGCACGGTGGAGGCGGCCCTGCGCGAAGATCCTTCGTTCGCGGGCTTCGCGATCCACCACTACCGCACCTACCGGCGCTGGGTGGAACGCTTCGGCGACACCGGCGCACCGCCGGAGAAAGGCGCCGACTGATCGCGCGGCGCAGCCGCCCAACCATCTTCCCGCCACGAGGCGTGGCCGCTGCCACGCGTACCGACCCTGCGCCTTGCCAGCATGATCCACGCCAGCCGGCGAACCGGCGAACCGGCCAACCGGGCAAGCCCCCCTTGCACCCGGCGCACGGGCCATCATGTTGCGGCCATTGCCGCCGCCGGATCGCCCCATGAACGCGCCACTCGCCATCCCCTGCCCGCACTGCAGCGCCCTCAACCGCGTGCCTGCCGAACGCCTGGACCAGCAGCCCCACTGCGGCCGCTGCCACCAGCCGCTGTTCACCGGCCATCCGCTGGCGCTGACCACGGCCAACTTCGATGCGGTGGCTGCACGCGGCGACCTGCCGGTGCTGGTCGACTTCTGGGCGACCTGGTGCGGACCGTGCATCGGCTTCGCGCCGGTGTTTGCCGCGGCGGCGCGGGAATTCGAGCCCCAGCTGCGGCTGGCCAAGGTGGACACCGATGCCCAGCCAGCGCTGGCGCAGCGCTTCGGCATCCGCTCCATCCCCACGCTGGTCTTGTTGCGTGGGGGGCGAGAGATCGCGCGCCAGGCGGGTGCGCTCAACGCCGGTCAACTGCGCCAGTTCGTGGCCCAGGCACTGCACTGACACCGGGCGCGGACGCGGGGCGTTGCCCTCGGGTGCCGCCGGGCCCGGACCCGCGGCAACGCGCGGGGCGCGGGCGCGGGGTTTCGCACGCGCCATCACATGCGCATACCGCAGCCCCTCACGAACTGCACGACAGCATCGAGCAGCCCGCTTTTTCCTTCGCCCAGTCCGGGCGCTTGCGCGCGTAGCGCTCGTGGCCCGGTTGGTCGTCGCAGGGGTGCCGCATCACCTCCAGCAAGGTGTGCACGCCGGACAGGTCACCCTGCGTGGCCTGGTCGATCGCTTCCTGCGCCAGGTAGTTGCGCAAGACGTAACGCGGATTGACCCGGCGCATGCGCTCGCGGCGGGCATCGGGTGACTGCGCGTCCTCGCCCAGACGCTTCGCGTAGCGCACCAGCCAATCGCGCAGCGCACCATCGAAGCGTTCGCGCAGGCTGGCGTCGTAGAACGCGTCATCCATCGCCGGCGTCGGCAACGGCCGGGCCGGATCGAAGTCCAGCAGCGCGCGATAGAACAGTGTCATGTCCACCTGCGCCTGCGCCATCAGCGTATGCAGCTGGCCGTGCAGCGCATCGTCCTCGCTGCGCGGCTCGGCCAGGCCCAGCTTGTCGGCCTGCATCCGGCGTTCGATCGTGGCGTAGCTGCTGGCGTACCAGTCCAGTCCGGCCTGCAGCGCCTCGGTGCCGGCAAACAGTGGCGACAGTGCCGAGGCCAGCCGCGACAGGTTCCACCACGCCACCTGCATCTGCTGGCCGAACCGGTAGCGGCGTCGACCGGCGTCGGTGGTGTTGGGCGTCCACTGCGGATCGTAGTTGTCGATCCAGCCGTAGGGGCCGTAGTCGATGGTCAAGCCGAGGATGGACAGGTTGTCGGTGTTCATCACCCCGTGCACGAAGCCGACCCGCATCCAGTGCGCGACGGTCTGCGCGGTGCGTTCGCAGACCTCGCCGAACCACGCCGCATACAGCGCCTCGCCCGAGCCTTCCAGGTGCGGGAAGTCGCGGCGGATGGTGAAGTCCACCAGCTGCCGCAGCAGCGTGTGGTCACCCCGCGCATACGGCAGCTCGAAGTGGCCGAACCGGATGAACGACGGCGCCACCCGGCACACCACCGCGCCGGGCTCAAGCTCGGGATGACCGTCGTAGAACATGTCGCGCAGCACGGTCTCGCCGGTGCCGACCAGGCTCAGCGCACGCGTGGTCGGCACGCCCAGGTGATGCATCGCCTCGCTGCACAGGAACTCGCGGATCGACGAGCGCAGCACCGCCCGCCCGTCCGCCGTGCGCGAATACGGCGTGGGGCCGGCGCCCTTGAGCTGCAGCTCCCGGCGCTCGCCGTTCGCGGTCAACAGCTCGCCCAGCGAGATTGCCCGGCCATCACCCAGCTGCCCCGCCCAATGGCCAAACTGGTGCCCGCCGTAGTTGCTGGCCCAGGGCTGCATGCCCTCCAGCAGCCGGTTGCCGCCGAACACCTCGGCGAACCACGGCGATGCCACGTCCGCTTCGCTTAGCCCCAGCGCTTGCGCCATCGCCGGCGAGTGCGCCAGCAGGCGCGGTGCGGCCACCGGGGTGGGATCCACGCGCGAATACAGCGCGCCCTCCACCTGCCGTCGCCGCGGCCCTGACTCCGGGTCGCCCGGCAGTTCGCGCAGGAACGTGTTGTCAAAGGTCAGTGATGTCATCCCGGCATGGTTGAGGCGGCATCGGGCACATGCAAGCGCCCGCGTCTCGCCCGCCGGCCGCTATAGTCGCCGCCCCGCCCACGGAATTGCCGCCATGTCCGATGCCTCGCCCTTCATCACCGCCGGCCTGACCGCGCAGGACACACCCTATGTCGAGGCGACGAAACGCTGGGTGGAGCGGGCCGTGGTCGGGCTGAATCTGTGCCCGTTCGCGCGGGCGCCATTCATCCAGGGCCGCATCCGCTACGCGGTGAGTCACGCCCGAGACACCGACACCCTGCTCGACCACCTGTGCGGCGAACTGCAGAGCCTGGCCGCGGCCGACGCCGCGGAGTGCGAGACCACGCTGCTGATCCACCCGCACGTGCTGGGCGACTTCCTCGACTACAACGACTTCCTCGACGTGGCCGACGCCGCGGTGGAGACGCTGAAGCTCGACGGCGTGCTGCAGGTCGCCAGCTTCCACCCGCACTACCAGTTCGCCGACACCCTGCCGGAAGACGTCGAGAACGCCACCAACCGCTCGCCCTGGCCCACGCTGCACCTGCTGCGCGAAGACAGCGTGGCGCGCGCGGCGGACGCGATGACCGATCCGGAGGAAATCTATCGCCGCAACATCGATACCCTGCGCCGGCTGGGCACGGCGGGATGGCAGGCGCTGGAGGTCATGGGCGACGACCAGGACACGCTGCCGGCCTGAGCCCGTGGGTGCCGTTTTGGTGACGGAGGGGGTGTGCCCGAGGCGGGGATCGAACCCGCATGGCCTTGCGGCCGAGGGATTTTAAGTCCCTTGCGTATACCAGTTTCGCCACTCGGGCCCGGAGGAGGCGCATTCGGAGCGCGCAGCGGGCCGGGATCGTAGCACGCGCTGACGAACCGCCCGCCCGCCGCGCGGGCACGAAAAAGCCCGCATGCGGCGGGCTGATCGGGGCGCCTGGGCGCCGGCTTGCTGCGATGGAGGCCTGGGTCGGAATCGAACCGGCGTACGCGGATTTGCAGTCCGCTGCATGACCACTCTGCCACCAGGCCATCGCTTCAAAAAACAAAACCCCGGAAGCCCGAGGTTTTGCCGAAGATGGAGCGGGAAACGAGACTCGAACTCGCGACCCCGACCTTGGCAAGGTCGTGCTCTACCAACTGAGCTATTCCCGCATCGGAGTCGCGCATTCTAGCGGGAGATCCGAACCCGTCAACCCCCTCGCTCAGGAATCCTCGCCGGGCGATGCCGGCGGTCGCGACAGGTCGCCGCTCAATGCCGGCCAGGCCGCGCGCACGTAGTACAGGCCCGACCAGATGGTGAGCACGCCGGCAGCCACCAGCAGGAACTCGCCGACGTGGTACAGGCGCAGCGTCTCGGCATCGTGCTGCACGATCAGCACGGTGAGCGCGACCATCTGCATGACCGTCTTGAGCTTGCCGATGAAGGCCACCTTCACCGCCGCGCGCATGCCGATCTCGGCCATCCACTCGCGCAGCGCGGAGATGCTGATCTCGCGCCCGACGATGATTGCCGCGGTCACCGCCATCACCACGCCGAACCAGTCGCTACCCGGGCCGGCGGCACCGTAGTGCGACTCGACCACGCGGTGGTGCGACTCCACCAGCAGGAACAGCGTGATGGCGACCATCAGCTTGTCCGCCACCGGGTCGAGAAAAGCGCCGAAGGCCGACGTCATCTTCAGCCGCCGCGCCAGGTAGCCATCCAGCCAGTCGGTCACCGCGGCGAGCAGGAACACCACGGCAGCGAGCACATTGTGGCCACGGAACGGCAGATAGAACGCCACGACCATCACCGGCAGCAGG
>NZ_DASSVG010000632.1:0-8836 GCF_035706265.1 Ramlibacter sp.
TGCGGGTTGGGCTGCCGCACGGACGGACCGCCGGCCGGCCGCCGGCCGTCGCCGCGACCACCGCCGCGGCGCTTGTTGCGCCCGCCACCGCCGCCACGCCCCTCGTCGCGCGGGCCCTTTTCCGGCCGCGCCAGGCCCGGCACGCCGGCGGCCTTGGTGAGCGCCGCGATGTCGCGCTCGTCCAGTTCCATCCAGGAGCCGCGCTTCAAGCCGCGCGGCAGCACCATGGCGCCGTAGCGGATGCGGATCAGGCGGCTGACCGCATGGCCCACCGCCTCGAACAGGCGCCGCACCTCGCGGTTGCGGCCCTCGCTGATCGTCACCCGGTACCAGACGTTGGAGCCCTCGCCGCCACCCTCGTCGATCGAGGTGAAGGAGCCGCGGCCGTCCTCGAGCTCCACGCCTTCGAGCAGGCGCGCGCGCTCCTCCGGCTGCAGCGCGCCCAGCACGCGCACCGCGTACTCGCGCTCGAGCCCGAAGCGCGGGTGCATGAGCTTGTTCGCCAGCTCGCCCGAGCTCGTGAACAGCAGCAGGCCTTCGGTGTTGAGGTCCAGCCGGCCGACCGACTGCCACTTGCCCTGCTGCAGCTTGGGCAGCTTGCGGAACACCGTGGGGCGGTTCTGCGGATCGTCGTGGGTGACGACCTCGCCGACCGGCTTGTGGTATGCGATCACGCGGGCCGGCGGCGGCGCGATGCGCACCCGGATCGGCTTGCCGTTGACCTTGATCTGGTCGCCGAACTGGATCCGCTGGCCGATGTGGGCGGGCTCGTTGTTGACCGAGATCCGCCCTTCCATGATCAGCTGCTCCATCTCCAGCCGCGAGCCGAGGCCGGCCTGGGCCAGCACCTTGTGCAGCTTGGGCGTCTCGGCCTGGGGCGAGAGCACGCGCTTGGGCGGCGCCGTCTCCTCGGCCTCCACCTCGGCATCGAAGCGCCCCGTGACCACGTCCTCGAAGCGGTCACCCGGCTCGCCGGCCGGCACCACCGGCTCGGCGCCCTGCTCCGCTTCCTCGCGGTCGCGGCCGGCGCCGGGCGCCTCGCCGTCCTCGTCGGCGCCCTCGACCTCCGGCGCATCGTTCTCCTCGGCGGGCGCCGGCGGCGGCGCCGCCTCGGCCTCGGGGGTGCCCGGGACGGCGTGCTCCACTTCCTCGTCGGACGGCGTACGCGCCATGGCTTCGTTGGCTTCGTTCATGCTTCAGGTCTCGATGGCTTGCTCGGCATCCTGGTCGCCGATGCCGGCGTCGTTCGCACCGGTGGCGGCCTCGGGGGACGGCGCGGGCGGGCTCGCCGCGCTTTCGGGGGACGGCGCCGCGGGCTGCTGCGGCGCGCCTTCGGCAGGCGCCTCCAGCGGCAGTTCGGGCGTGGCATCCATGGACAGTTCGGCCTGCGGCTCGGCGGCCTCGACCAGCCCGGCCAGCGGATGCTGTTCGCCCTGCGTGGGCGACTGCAGCTCGGGCAGCTGGTCGAGCGAGGCCAGGCCCAGGTCGTCCAGGAACTGGCGGGTGGTGGCGTAGAGCGCCGGGCGCCCTATGGCCTCACGGTGGCCGATCACCTCGATCCAGCCGCGGTCTTCCAGCTGCTTGAGGATCTGCGAGCTGATCGTGACGCCACGGATGTCTTCCATGTCGCCGCGCGTCACAGGCTGGCGGTAGGCGATGATGGCCAGCGTCTCCAGCGTGGCGCGGGTGTACTTGGGCGGCTTCTCCGGGTGCAGGCGGTCGAGGTACTCGCGCATCTCGGGCCGGCTCTGGAAGCGCCAGCCGCTGGCCACGCAGACGAGTTCGACGCCGCGCTGCGCCCACTCGTCCTGCAGCTGGCCCAGCAGCTCCTTGATCGTGTCGGCGCCGAGCTCGTCGTTGAAGAGCACGCGCAGCTCACGCACCGTCAGCGGCTGCTGCGTGCAGATCAGCGCGGTTTCGAGGACGCGCCTGGCATCCGCCGTATTCATCGTGTCGTCGTGCTGGAAGAGGCGCCATCCGGCGCGGTGCCTGGTTCTGCCTGGGGCTTGCTTCTGGCTCGCCGCGGCGTCGCCCCTGCGGGGGCCGCGCCGCGCGCTGGCCGGGCGGGACAGGCCATTCAGGCTGCCGCCGCGGGTGGCTGGCTCGCAAGCCAGTCGGATTCATTGTATCGCAGGCCCCAGGCGGCCCAGGCCGCGCGCAGGTCGGCCGGCAGCGGGGCGTGCAACACCAGCCGCTCACCGGTGACAGGATGCGCGAAGGCCAGCCGGAACGCGTGCAGGGCCTGCCTCTGCAGCCCGGCCGCCGGCGCGCCGCCATAGAGCGGGTCGGCCACCAGAGGATGGCCGATGTGGGCCAGGTGCACGCGGATCTGGTGGGTGCGGCCGGTCTCCAGCGTGCACAGCACCGCGCAGCCCGCGGCGGCCTGCTGCATGCGCTGGAACACGGTGGCCGCCGGCTTGCCGGGATGGCGCTGCAGGTCCACCACCGCCATGCGCAGGCGGTTGCGCGGATCGCGGCCGATCGGCGCCTCCACCCGCCGCTGCGCCGCGCCCTCCCAGGGCCGGTGGGCGAGCGCCATGTACTGGCGCGAGACCGTGCGGGCGGCGATCATTTCCACCAATTGCTCCATCGCGCGGCGGGTGCGCGCCACCACCATCAGGCCGCTGGTGTCCTTGTCGAGGCGGTGCACGATGCCGGCGCGCGGCAGCAGCCGGGCGGCGGGGTCGCGCGCCAGCAGCGCATTGAGCAGCGTGCCGCTCCAGTTGCCCGGCGCGGGATGCACCACCAGGCCGGCCGGCTTGTCGACGACCAGCAGGTGTTCGTCCTCGTGCACGACGGACAGCGGCAGGTCCTCCGGCAGGAAGGCCTGGCTTTGCGGCGTGGGGCGCAGCTCGATCTCGCCGGCTTCGCCGGCACGCACCTTCTGCGAGGGCTTGAGCTGCACGCTGCCGCGCAGGCGCACCGCGCCTTCCTCGATCAGCTGCTGCAGGTAGCTGCGGGAGAAGCCGGGGACGAGCGCGGCCAGCGCGCGATCGAGGCGCTCGCCGTGCTGTGCGGGCGCGATCGCGAAGGGGCGGGTTTCCACCTCGGCGCCGGGTTCCTCCAGCAGGTCTTCCGAGGGTGGCTGCAATGGGTCGCTCGCTATAATGATCCGCCCTTTGTCGAGAGAGTTGCGCGTGGTCGTTCGAGCCAAATTATCCCTGCTCCCGTTGCTGCTGGCCGCGCTGCTGGCGGGCTGCTCCTCGCTCAAGGAGGAAGACCGCACCAGCGGCTGGAGCCCCAACAAGCTCTACGCCGAAGCCAAGGACGAACTGAGCGGCGGCGCCTACGACAAGGCGATCCCGCTGCTGGAGAAGCTGGAAGGCCGCGCCGCCGGCACCCCGCTGGCGCAGCAGGCCCAGCTGGACCGCGCCTACGCCCACTACAAGGCCGGCGAGCAGGCCCAGGCCCTCGCCACGCTGGACCGCTTCATCAAGCTGCACCCCACCAGCCCGGCGCTCGACTACGCCCTCTACCTGAAGGGCATCGTGAACTTCAACGACAACCTGGGGATGTTCGCCTTCATCTCGAAGCAGGACCTGTCGGAGCGCGACCAGAAGGCGGCCAAGGAATCGTTCGAGTCCTTCCGCGAGCTCGCCACCCGCTTCCCCGATTCCCGCTACGCGCCCGACGCCCGGGCGCGCATGACGTACATCGTCAATTCGCTGGCGCAGTACGAAGTGCACGTGGCGCGCTTCTACTACAGCCGCGGCGCCTACGTGGCGGCGATCAATCGCGCCCAGAGCGCGCTGGCCGACTACCGTGACGTGCCGGCGCTGGAGGAGGCGCTGGCCATCCTGATGCGCTCCTACGACGCGCTGGGCATGACGCAGCTGCGCGACGACGCGCGCCGGGTGCTGGAGAAGAACTATCCCCGCAGCGCCTACCTGAACGGCAGCGGCATCGGCTCCGGGCAGAAGGCCTGGTGGCAGTTCTGGTGAGGTCAGGCGCCGGCCAGTAGGTCGAGCGCCGCGTCGAACTCCCCCTCGTCCTGCAGCCGCCGCATCGGCGGCAGGGCCGCCAGCAGGCGCCGGCCATACCCCATCTGCACCAGCCGGGTGTCGCACACCACCAGCAGGCCCTGGTCGGTCTCGCGCCGGATCAGGCGGCCGGCGCCCTGCTTCAAGGCCACGGCGGCCTCCGGCACGAAGTAGTCGTTGAAGGGGCTGCGGCCCTGCTGCTCCAGCCGCTGCGAACGCGCCTCCACCAGCGGGTCGCCCGGCGGCGGGAAGGGCAGCTTGTCGATGATCACCAGTTGCAGCGCCTCGCCCGGCACGTCCACGCCCTCCCAGAACGACGCCGAGGCGACCAGGATGCAGCCGGGGCGTCCGTGGTCCGCGCCTTCGCGGAAGCGCTCGATCAGGCGCCGCTTGGTCCACTGGCCCTGCACCAGCACCTCGAGTTCGCCCGAGCCCTCGAAGCGGGCCTGCAGCTGCTCGCCGATGGCGCGCAGCGCCCGCAGCGTGGTGGTCAGCACCATGGTGCGCCCGCCGATGCGGCGCGCGGCGCGCTGCGCCAGCGCCGCGACGGCGCCGCTGTGGCCGGGATCGTTGGGGCGCGGCAGCTGCCGCGGCACGTACACGGCCGCCTGCGCGGGATAGTCGAAGGGGCTCGCGACCCGCAGCACCTCGGCTTCGGCCAGGCCGCAGGGCTCGGTGAACCAGGACAGGCGCGCATCGTCGCCCAGCGTCGCCGAGGTGAAGATCCAGGCCCGCTGCGGCGCGGCCTCGTCGCGCGGCTCGCCGGTCTTGAGCAGCTTCTGCTGCACGGCCTCGGCGATGTCCAGCGGCGACTCCACCAGGCGCAGGTGGGTTGCGGCATCGGCCCAGCGCACCGAGCCGGGCTCGGCCTCCTGCGCGAACGCGCGGGCGCGCTGCGCCAGCGTGGCGGCGCGCTCCTGCAGGCGCGCGAAGTCCGGCGCCGCCTCGCGCACCGTGGCCAGGCCCTCCTCCGCCAGGTCCAGCGCGCTGGCGAGCGCGGCAAGCGCTTCCTGCCAGGCCTGCGGCTCGATGCCCTCGGGCGCTTCGCCGCTCCAGCGTAGCCGCGTGCTGAAGGTGCTGCGCCCCGCCACCAGCCGCAGCTCGCGGGCGGCGCGCTCCACGGTGCCGGCGGCCAGCTGCCAGTCCACCAGCCCGCGCGCGAGCTGCAGGCCCGCCGCGAGCGTATCGCGGGCGAAATCCAGCACCTGGCCCGTGCTCAGTTGCCGGCCGAGGAACTGCACGCCCGTTTCATTGAGCTGGTGCGCCTCGTCGAAGACGACCACGCGCACGATGGGCAGCAGTTCCGCCATGCCCGATTCGCGCACCGCGAGGTCGGCGAAGAACAGGTGGTGGTTGATGACGACCACGTCGGCCGCCAGCGCCTCGCGCCGCGCCGCGTTGACGTGGCACTGGCGGAACTTGGGGCATTGCGAACCCAGGCAGTTCTCGCGCGTGGAAGTCACGAGCGGCAGCACCGGTGAGCGCTCGTCCAGGCCCGGCATCTCGGCGAGGTCGCCCGTGCGCGTGCCCTGCGCCCACTGCTCGATCTTGGCCAGCGTGCGCAGCGCCGTGCGATCCGGCAGGCTGGCGTCGCGGCGCGCCAGCTCGAGCCGGTGCAGGCACAGGTAGCTGCCGCGGCCCTTGAGGAGCGCCATGCGCACCGGGAGGCCCAGCGCATCGGCCAGGCGCGGCAGGTCGCGGGCGAACAGCTGGTCCTGCAGGGTCTTGGTGGCGGTGGAAAGCAGCACGCGCTCGCCACTGAGCAACGCCGGCACGAGGTAGGAGAAGGTCTTGCCGACGCCCGTGCCTGCTTCGACCACCAGCGCGCCGCCCTGCTCGATGGTGCGCGCCACCGCCGCGGCCATCTCGGTCTGGCCGCTGCGCGGGCGGAAGGCTTCGGCCGCGCGCGCCAGCACGCCGGTGGGTACGAAAGCGGCCCGCGTGCGCTCCTCCAGGCCCTCGCGCGGCGCCTGCATCCACGCGGACGTGTCCTCGCCCGCGGCCGCGCCGTGGCTTGCAGGCCACGCGCCTGCCGATTCCGTCATCACGCGGGTTCTTTGGGATCGAGCACCAGCTCGAGCCGCGCGATCTGGTCGCGCAGCGCCAGGCGGCGCTTCTTCAGCCGCCGCATCATGAGTTCGTCCACGGGGAACTGCGTGGCGGCGCGGTCGATCAGCGCATCGAGATCGGCGTGCTCCATGCGCAGCTCGATGAGGCGCCGTTCGGGGGAGTGCAGGTTGGAGTCCAAGTGTGAAAGCGGGGCGCCGCTGCAGGGATCAGCTCGATAATACGTCTTTCGCAGGCAATAATCGAGCCATCGCCTTCCGAGGCTCGCAAGTACTCCATGAGCAGCAAAGGCTACCGCCTCACGGCCTCGACCGGCATCCACAAGGGCGACCGGGAATACCAGCAGGACCAGATCGCCCTGGTGACCCATCCGCGCTTCAACGGCTGCGTGCTGGGCGTGGTGGCCGACGGCATGGGCGGCCGCAGCG
Source organism: Ramlibacter sp. (assembly GCF_035706265.1). Lineage (GTDB taxonomy): Bacteria > Pseudomonadota > Gammaproteobacteria > Burkholderiales > Burkholderiaceae_C > Ramlibacter. Next base: position 6,476 of record NZ_DASSVG010000632.1, read on the forward strand.
GCGGGCGCAAGGCCTCCGACCAGGTGATGCTCACCTGCAAGCAACTGTTCGAGCGCTATTCGCCCGACCACGACGACACGCCCTCGCTGCTCAGGCAGATGGTGCACGAGTCGCACCTGGTCATCAAGCTGACCGCGATCGCCGCGGAGCAGGAGCCGCACAGCACCATCGCCGCCTTCATCATCAACCCCAATGGGGAGTGCTGGTGGGCGCACGCGGGCGACTCGCGCATCTACCACTTCCACAGCAACCGGCTGGTGAAGCGCACGATGGACCACTCCTACGTGCAGACGCTGGTGGACCGCGGCGAGCTGACCGAGGACGAGGCCAACGTGCATCCGCAGTCGAACATCCTCATGGGCTGCCTCGGCGCCGAGGAGGATCCGCCGACCGACCTGCACCACATCACGCAGCTGCGCCCCGGCGACACGCTGCTCGCCTGCAGCGACGGCGTGTGGCACTACTTCAGCTCGGACGAACTGGGCTCGGTGCTGTCCTCGCTGTCGCCGCGCGAGGCGACGGAGTTCCTGATCGAGAAGGCGCGCCAGCGGGCGCAGGGCGGCGGCGACAACCTGTCGCTGGTGATCGTGAAGCTGGAGCCGCTGGGGAGCTGAGAGGCCGAGCGCGCAGCGCTGGGCTTCGGCCTGACGGCGCTCAGCACCAGCCTACCCGACGCGGCCGACCCGCGCACCAATCATTGCGGAACCGGGAGATCCGCCGCAGGCGGCTTCTTGCGCTGGGCCTGGCGCTCGCGCAGCTGCGCGTTGTGTTCCTCGGCCGCCCGCAGGCGCGCTTCGTAGGCCGCGCGGTTCCTGGCGGCCTCTTCGGGCGTGGGGCCGTGGCTCCTGGCCTCCTGCGGCGCCCGGGGCTTGCCTTGCGGGCCATGCGGGCCGGAAGGGGCCTTGGCCGCACGCGGGCCCTTGGCGGCCTTGCCGGCCTCGTCCTCGGCCTTCTTCTGCGCCTTCTCGGCGGCGCGCGCCTCGCGCGCCTTCTGCTCCATCACCGCCTGGCGGCGCCGCTCGGCGTCGCGCGCGCGCGCCTCGGGCGAATTGCGCTCGTCCAGTTCGCGCTGGCGCTCGGCCGCGCGGCGCTTGCGCTCGGCGTCGTTGAGCATGCGCTCCTGGCGGCGCAGTTCGGCGACCGCCGCATTGCGCTCGCGCTGCGCCTTGAGCACACAATCGGTCACCGCGAAGCGGGCCCGGCAGGCCTTCTCCTGCTGGTGGAAGCGGGCCTCGACCGCGTCGCGCTCGGCCTTGATCCGCGCGCGCTCGGCATCTTCGTCGGCGGCGCGCACCGGCGCAGCGGCGAGCAGCGCGAGGGCCAGGGCGAGCAGGGTCTTCATGTCAGGCGGGTGTCGACGGTGCGGTGTTCGAGCGCGAGGAATTCGGCGGACTGCATTTCCATCAGGCGCGACACGGTGCGCGGGAATTCGTGCGCGAGCGGTCCTTCGGTGTACAGCTCCTCGGGCGGCGCGGCCGCCGAGAGGATCAGTTTGACACGCCGATCGTAAAGAACATCGACCAGCCAGGTAAATCTTCGTGCCTCGGAGGCCAGCCGCACCGACATGCGCGGCACGTCGCTCAGCAGCACGGTGTGGAACTGGGTCGCGATCTCCAGGTAGTCGTTCTGCGAACGCGGCCCGCCGCACAGGGCCTTGAAATCGAACCAGACCACGCCCGCGGCCTTGCGGCGCGAGCGGATCTCGCGGTGCTCGATGTGCAGCGTGGGATCCTCGTCGTGCGCCTCGGCCAGCCGCGTGAAGGCGTCGTCCATCAGCGCATCCGCCTCGCGGCCCAGGGGCGTGTGGTACAGCTTCACCTGCTCCATGGTGCGGCGGCGGTAGTCGGTGCCGTTGTCCACGTTCACCACCTCCAGCTTCGCGTTGAGCAGGTCGATGGCCGACAGGATGCGGTCGCGGTGCAGCCCGTTGGGATAGAGGTCGTCGGGCCGGAAGTTGGACGTCGTGACGAAGCCCACGCCGTTGTCGAACAGGGCGACCAGCAGGCGGTGCAGGATCATCGCGTCGGTGATGTCCGCGACGTGGAACTCGTCGAAGCAGATCAGGCGGTAGCGCTTGGCGATGCGCGCACCTAGGGCGTCGAGCGGGTTGACGGTGCCTTGCAGCTCCGCCAGCTCGCGGTGCACCTCGCGCATGAACTCGTGGAAGTGCAGGCGCGTCTTGCGCACCACCGGCACGGCCTGGAAGAAGCAGTCCATCAGGAAGCTCTTGCCGCGTCCCACTCCGCCGTGCATGTAGACGCCGCGCGGAATCGGCGGCCGGTTGATCAGCTTCTTGAAGGCGTTGGAGCGCTGCTCCTTGTACCCCGACCAGTCGGTGGCACAGCGCTCCAGCGCCGCCAC